>NZ_JBHYIK010000069.1:0-46332 GCF_042739735.1 Amycolatopsis sp. NPDC059027
GCGGTGGCGGGTGTGGGTTGGGGTGCCGCGTTAGCCCCCCCGCCCCCGCGCGTGTGGGTGGGTCGCGGGGGGGCGGGGGGGGCGCCCCGCGCGCGCCCCCCCCCCCCCCGTTTCCCCCGGATTTCCCAGTGGATCAGTTCACGAAATGCGATCGCGTGTTGTTGCAGAGGTACCAGGGCAGTACGCCCCAGTCGGTGTCGGGATTCGACAAACACGTCCGCACACCGAAACCGTAGGTCGTGGAGTAGCTTCCCGGCCTGCGGCACCCGCTGGCGGAGGGCCGATAGTAGAAGGTCACGGAATGGTCCAGTTTGTTGACCATCAGGGAACCGTCGTTGTTGCCGATCGGGGTTCCGCTTCCGGCACCACCACCGAGGTACGGGTCGAGCTTGAGGTCGCAGGCCTCGTTGTTCCCGTCCGCGAAGTAGCTGATGGCGCCGTACTGGCCCTTGTCCGGCCGGTTCCAGTTCTTGCTCCAGCCGTAACACGTGGTTTCGGCGCTCGGGCACCCGGCGCCGTCCGTGGCACTCGCCGTTCCGGCGGCCACCACGCTACCCCCGGCCGCGGTGAGCAGCAGGAGAAGCCCGGTAAACAGTTTTCGCACTTGTTCATCCCCTTTCTCGTGATCGGGTGATCACCAGCAGGGGAACTGTGGCACCGGCGCCGTGCACAAAACTTGCGTTTCGGTTGCCGCGCACGTCGCGAGCCTCACGGGCCCGCGTGCACCGGATCACCGAGGCTCAATGACCGCTGGATTTCCCTGGCCTCGGCGAGACACTGTCTCGACAGATGCAGGTCGAGCGCCTTGTGCCAGGCCGCGTATGCCTCCGGGCGCTGTCCGAGCGCGGCGTAGACGTCCCCGAGGCTGGCCAGTGTGGTGGCTTCGCCGTAGCGGTCCCCGAGATCGCGCCGCACGGTCAGCGCACGGTGGTAGTAGTCGAGTGCTTCGGTGAACCGGCCGCCGCGGTAGGCGATGTAGCCCAGGCTGTCGAGGGCGTGTGCCTGGCCGTCGGCGTAACCGTGCTGCTCGTTCAGGGCGAGGGCTCGCGCGCAGTGTGCGCGGGCGTCGTCGTACCGGCCGAGCCGTCCTTCGTACCAGCCGAGGGTGTTGAGCGCCTCGGCCTGCCAGATCGGGTTCCCGAGCACCGCGAAGAGTCTCTCCGCGCGGCGAGCGCACTCCACCGCCCGGTCGTCCTCCCCCTGCCAACCCCAGACGAGGGACAGCGTGTGCTGTCCATAGGCCCGGTCGACCGGGTCGGCGGTCCGTTCCGCGAGGGCACAGGCCCGCCGGAGATGGGACAGACCTCGTGCGCTTTCCCCCGCCCGGGCATACGCGTGCCCCAGCCACCGATGGGCCCTTGCCCGGAGGGCGAGGTCGCCGAGTTCCTCGGTGGCGGCGAGGCCGTGGCGCCAGACGGCGACGTTGTCGTAGTGGTTGCCACACCAGCGCTGAAACGGGGTCAGCGTCCACGCGAGCTGCCAGACGGTCGTGTGCCAGCGCCGGCGCACCGCGAGTTCCTGCGTCGCGAGCAGGCAGTCGGACTCCGCTTCGAACCATGCCACCGCCCCGGCCGGGTCGAGGGCGGGTCTGGGCAGGCATCCGTCGGCAGGGGCGCCGAAGGTCACGCCGGGGCGATGGGGGTTGAGGAGCCGCTGACCCGCCGCGGCCGTGTGCAGGTAGAAATCCGCGACCCGGCGTTCCGCGGCGGTGCGCAGCGTTTCGGGTATTTCCCGGCTCGCCCGTTCCGCGGCGACGGCGTTGATCAGATCGTGCATCCGGTAGCGGTCCGGGACCGGCTGCAGAGCGAGGTTGGCCTCCTGCAGCTCGCGCAGGCACGCCCGTGCCTCGGCCAAGGGCAGTGCGGCCAGCGAAGCCGCGGCGTGTGTGCTGACGCTCGGCCCTGGTGCGAGGCCCAGCAAGGCGAAAAGTGTTGCGGCGCAAGGAGTCAGCGTGACACAGGATGAGGAGACGACCGAACGCAGGCTCGCCGTGAGGACGTCGGTGCGTGACTCGGGACGGAATGTCGCGGCGTCCCGCAGTTCGGACACCAGGACGTCGAGAGGCAGCTGCGCCTGAGCGGTCGCCCTGGCCGCGACGATGCCGAGAGTCAGGGGGACGCCGTGGCAGTGACCGAGCAGTTCGGACACCGCGCGCGGCTCGGAGGTCAGCCGGTTCGCCCCGAGACGGCGGGCGAGCAGTTCCCGCCCTTCCTGTTCCGAGAACACGTCGAGGCTCAGCACCCGCGCGCCGTCCGAACTCACCAGGTCCGTGAGGCGGTGCCTGCTGGTGATCAGGACGGTGCAGGACCCCGACCCCGGCAGCAGCGGGCGCACCTGGGAGACGTCGCGAGCGTCGTCGAGGAAGACGAGCATTCGCTTGCCCGCCAACAGACTCCGGTACAACGCCGATCGGGTGTCGACATCGTCGGGGATCGCCTCGGGGGCGACGCCGAGAGCGGTGAGAATGCCGCGCAGTGCCGTGGCAGGCCGCAGCGGCTGCTGCACCGCGTCGAAACCGCGCAGGCAAGCCTGCACCTGACCGTCGGGGAAACGATCGATGCGTTCGTGCGCCCAGCGCAGTGCGAGCCAGGTCTTCCCGATCCCGCCGGGGCCGGTGATCACCGAAATCACCATCGGCTCACCCGAATCGCCGGTGTCGGCCGACATGTCCGTGAGGTGAGCGAGCTCCTCCGCCCTGCCCACGAAGCCGCGTGGCTGCGCGGCGAGCTGGTGGGGCACCGGGAATCGGTCGTGCACGGGGAGCCGTTCGCCGGGCTGGTCCAGCTTGCCGTCGAGGATCTGCTGGTGGAGCCTGCCGAGCACGGGACTGGTGTCGGCGCCGAGTTCCTCGCGCAACTGGGTACGCACCCGCTCATACACGTCGAGGGCGTCCGCCTGGCGGCCACAGCGGTACAGCGCTGTCATGAGCTGGCCGGCGACGCGCTCGTCGGTCGGGTGTTCCTCCCAGCGCACCGACAGCTCGGCGACAAGCTCGGCGTGATGTCCTCCGCGCAGCCGGAGTTCGGTGTACGCCGTCTCGGCCGCGTGCCGCTCGTGGTCGAGACGCCTGCGCTCACTGTCGGCCCAGCCGGTGTTCAGATCCGCGAGCGCCGCGCCACGCCAGAGCCGCAGCGCTGTACCGAGCAGCTGCAGGCCGTCGCCTCCGCCCGAGCCGAGTGCGCGGTCACACAGGTCCCGGAAGCGATGGATGTCGGCGACGGACTCGTCGGCCATCAGCGAGTACCCGGCCGACCGTCGCACGATTTTCACCTCGGGCGCGGGGGAAAGCGCCTTCCGCAGCCGCGAAACGTAGCTGTGCAGCGCGGCGCGTGCGCGTGGTGGTGTCCGGTCTCCCCAAACCCGGTCGGCCAGCTGCTCGACCGGTACGACCCGGTTGAGGTCCACGACCAGTGCGGCCAGCACGCCCCGTTGCCGCGCGGGCCCGACGTCCACCTCGGCCCCGTTCACGAGAACATGAAAATCTCCGAGCACACCGATTTCGATCATTCCTTGTCGCCCCCCTTGCCCTCCCGAGACCTTGATACCAGGCGTCAGCAGGGGAATGCAGAAGCACGCAAGAACCACACACGTTCGGGGCAGCGGCTTCGGCCGTTCGGCGGCGACGGGAATCGTGAGCGAAATGTATCCGGCGGCCACCGTCGCGGGCGTATAACGTAGCTTGGCGATGACTTCCTGTGGACATCGATGTTTAGCCGCCGGATAGATCTTCGATCGAGACCTTTTTCCTATTCGAACCGATCGGCCCCGGCGACGTCGGAAACGCGGCACTCGACGAACGAATTGATTCAGGTTCCGGAATCGCGCTGCTGTTCCCGACGGAGTCGAGCGTAGCCAATTTCCAGCGTGCCGTGGATGTGGGATCGCGCAGCCGGCCGGGTCCTCGAACGACAGGCCCCGCACCGAAGGAGAAGCATCCTCCCGGCAGTCCGGGCAGGATTCGCGACACGACACCCGGAGAACCCGGAACCGACCCCCGGGTCGCCCGGCGAGCGGCATGAGGACGACGCCTCGCGCCGCTCGCCCCCACGGGTCCGAGCAGGAACGGAAGCGCCGATGACCGCACTGCCCGAGAACGCGCCCGCCGACGCTGTGTACCGCTCCCTGCGCACGACGATAAGCACGTTGGTCACGTCGTCGGCCGAGGACATCGGTGACCGCGTGGTCCCGGCCTGCCCGGAATGGACCGTCCGCGACCTCCTCGCCCACCTGGTGGAGATCGCCGCGCTCGTCACCCGCCGGCTGGGAGAGGAACCGGACGCCGACGCGGAAGCGGCCGCCAAGGACGGCCCGGTCCGCGTCGTGCTCGACGCGTGGGCGGTCCTCGGTGAGCACGTGGCCTCCCTCATCGCCGGAGGCGGCGGCCAGCTGATGATCATGGACGCGCTGAGTCACGAACTCGACCTGCACCGGGTCCTCGGCACCACACCCGAACGCGGGCATCCGGCGTTCCTGAGCTCGCTCGACGTCGTCGTCCGCGGGATGGGCGAGCATCTCGCCAACCACGACGCTCCCGCGTTCGAGGTGCGAGCCGCGGGGCAGCGGTGGTCGCTGGGCGACGGCGCGCCCGCGGCGGTGGTGACCGGCGCCGACTACGACATCCTGCGCTCGTTCACCGGCCGCCGCAGCGCCGGCCAGATCCGGGCCCTGGAGTGGAGTTCCGACCCCGCCCCCTGGATCCCCGCCTTCACCTGGGCCGCCTTCGAGCCACCGGCCACCCCCAGCGAGCCGATGACCGGTGACGACGGCCTGCGATGGTACTGGCGTTAGGCCGCCCGGCCCGCGCTCGCGTGCTCACGTCCACACCGTCCGCACGGCGAGGACGACGATCACCGCACCCGAGACGAGCGCGGTGGCCAGCCTGCCCCGCGGCCCGGCCAGTGCCCGGCCCAGCACGGCGCCGCACCCGGCGAGCAGCAGCTGCCAGCTCGCCGACGCGGCGAACGCGGCGGCCACGAACACCACCCGCTCCGCCCAGGCACTCGCGACACCGGCCTGACCGCCCAGCACCACCGCGACGAAGTAGACGACGGTGGCGGGATTGAGCAGCGTCATCGCCACGAACGCCGCATACGCGCGGAACGAACCCAGTACGGGCCCAAGCGGCTGAGGCGTCTCGGCGGGCTGTCTCCGGTGTCGCCGGATCGCGGTGACGGCGGTCCACGCGGCCACCGCGATCAACACCGCCGCGGCGCTCCACCGCAGCACATCCGCGACCGGCACGATCACCCGGGCCAGCGCGCCACCGCCGAGCACGGCCACCAGCGCGTACCCGCCGTCCACGGTCGCGACGCCCAGTGCCGCGGCCATACCGACCCGCAGCGACGTCCGGGCGGTCAACGCCACGAGATACGCGCCGACCGCACCGACCGGGATCGCGATGCCGTACCCGGCCAGCAGCCCCGCGACGACCGCGGCCGTCACGGCTGCGACGTGCCGGGCCTCCCAGGCCACGCCGTCTGCTGCTCGCCCGCCACCGGAAGGGCGGCGCGGACGGGCAGCGGGGTCACCGGGACGATCGCAGTCATGGCGTGATCCTCGCCGCCGGTTCCGGCAGGCGGCAAATCAATTACTCCGCGGCCGACCCGGGAGGTCAGGGCAAACCTCGGCTCAGTCCCCTGTCCTCGCCCAGTCGGCCCGGATGTGCCGCAGATGGGCGTGGACCAGTTCCTCCAGGCGCGCGGTGTCGCGCTCGGCGATCGCGACGAGGATTTCGCGGTGCTCCCGCGCGGAATCGGCCAGTGCCCCGCGCTCGGCGAGGTTTTCCAGGCCGTAGAGGCGGGTCTGGTCGCGCAGGGTGGCGACGGCGTCGACCAGGCGCCTGTTGCCGCCGCAGCCGAGCAGGTCGAGGTGGAAGTGCCGGTCGGCGTCGAGAAAACGGACGACGTCACCCGCCTCCGCGGCGTCCTCGATGTCCGCGGCGAGCGCGCGCAGGCGGTCGAGGTCGGCATCGGTGATCCGGGCCGCGGCCTTGAGCGTGCCGGGCAACTCCAGCAGCACTCGCATTTCGTAGACCTCGTCGAGGTCCTGCTCGCTCATCGGGACCGCGCGGAACCCGCGGTTGCGCACCGGTTCGAGCAGGCCCTGGTTGACCAGGGTGAGCATCGCTTCCCGCACGGGACTGCTGGACACCTGCAGCCGCGCGGCCAGTGCCGAGGCGGAGTAGATCTCGCCGGGCCGGATCTCGCCGGACACCAGCGCGTGCCGGACGAGTTCCAGTACCTGATCCCGCAGGCTGGTGTGCCGCAGCAGGCCGGCAGTGGGCTCAGCCACCCGGTCCCCCTTCATTCGTTCTTGACTTCCCGCCTTTCGCGATGCATCTTACACATCACCGGTATGCGGTTACCGGTGACCGATTACCCGGGAGTAACAATGGAGACCGAGGTACGCGGCTACTGCACGCTCTGCCGCTCACGATGCGGCGCGATCTACACCGTCGAGAACGGCGTCATGACCGGCGTCCGGCCGGATCCCGGCCATCCGACCGGGGCGGCGATGTGCCCGAAGGGCCGGGCGGCGCCGGAAATCGTGCACAGCCCTCGCCGGTTGACCAGCCCGCTGCGGCGCACCACGCCGAAGTCCGATCCGGACCCGAAATGGGAGGTCATCGGCTGGGACGAGGCCATGGACGAGATCGCCGCGCGGCTCAGCCGTATCGCCGCCGAGAGCGGACCGGAAGCCGTCGCCTTCGCGGTGACTTCGCCGAGCGGGACGCCGCTGTCGGACTCGATCGCCTGGATCGAGCGGTTCGTCCGCCACTTCGGCAGCCCCAACATCTGCTATTCGACCGAGAACTGCAACTGGCACAAGGACTTCGCCCACGCGTTCACGTTCGGCTGCGGGATGCCGGTACCGGACTTCGCGGGTACGGACCTGGCCGTGCTGTGGGGGCACAACCCGGCGAAGTCGTGGCTCGCGCAGTCCGCGGCACTCGCCGAGGCCAGGGCGAACGGCGCGGCGCTGGCGGTCGTCGATCCCCGGCGTTCGGCCGCGGCACGCGAGGCCGAGCACTGGCTGCGTGTGCTGCCCGGCACCGATGCCGCGCTGGCACTGGGAACCGCTGATCTGATACTCCACAGTGGACGGTATGACGCGGAGTTCGCGCGGGCCTGGTCGAACGGTCCGCTGCTGGTCCGCGCCGACACCGGCCGGTTCCTGCGCGCGGACGAACTCGAACCGGGACTGCGCGGCTTCGTGGTGTGGGACGAGCGAACAGGCGCTCCGCAGCCCTACGACGCGGACTACCCGGCGGCGGATCCGGCCCGGTTCGCGCTGCGCGGGAAACGTCGCGTCCGCACGGTGTCCGGAGCCGTCGAGTGCGTTCCCGCGTTCGAGCGGTACGCCGACGCCTGTGCCGCGTGGCCGCTGGAACGAACCAGCGCCGTCACCGGAGTCGGCCCGGCGGCGCTGGCGGCCTTCGCCGAGGCGCTGACGTCGGCGAAGGCGGTTTCCTACCACGGCTGGACCGGCATCGGCCAGCACGCCAACGCCACCCAGACCGAACGGGCCATCGCCACCCTGTACGCGCTGACCGGAAGTTTCGACGCGCCCGGCGGCAACGTCGTCCTCCCCCGACTGCCGGTCAACGCCGTCAGCACACCCGACCAGCTCGCGCCCGCCCAGCGCGCGAAGGCACTCGGGCTCGACGAGCATCCGCTGGGGCCACCCGCCAACGGCTGGGTCAGCGCCCGGGCGCTGTGCCGGTCCATCCTGTCCGGCGAGCCGTACCGGACCAGGGCCATGGTCGGCTTCGGCGGCAACATGCTGCTGTCCCAGCCGGATCCGCGGCGGACCGCGGCCGCGCTGCGCGAACTCGAGTTCTTCGTGCACCTCGACCTGTTCGCCAATCCCACCGCGGACTTCGCCGACATCGTCCTGCCCGTCACCAGTCCCTGGGAGCACGACGCGGTCAAGGCGGGCTTCGAGATCACCGGACGCGCGCAGGAACACGTCCAGTTCCGGCCACGCATGGTCGCCCCGGCCGGCCTGTCCCGTTCGGACACCGAGATCGTGTTCGACCTCGCCCGCCGCCTCGGCATGGCCGGCGACTTCTTCGGCGGAGACCTCACGGCAGCCCGTGACCACGTGCTCGCCCCGCTCGGACTGACCACGGCGGACCTGCGCGCGAAACCCGGCGGGATCCGTATCCCCCTCGAAACCAGACATCGCAAGTACGCCGAGATCGCGGAGGACGGGACGGTGAGCGGGTTCGCCACGCCGACCCGCCGCGTCGAACTGTATTCGCAGCGGCTGGCCGAGCACGGCTACCCACCGGTCCCGGAACACACCCCCCGACCCGAGGACCCGCGTTTCCCGCTCCTGCTGACGTGTGCGAAGAACGGCTACTTCTGCCACAGCCAGCACCACGGGATCACCTCGCTCAGGAAGCGCTTTCCGGAACCGGCCGTGGAGATCGCCGAGGACCTCGCGACCGATCGCGGTATCGAAGACGGGCAATGGGTGACGATCTCCACGCACGCCGGCTCGGCGCGGATGCGCGCGAGGATCGACCCCGCGCTGGACTCGCGAGTCGTCGTCGCCGAGTACGGCTGGTGGCAGGCCGCCCCCGATCTCGGGCTCCCCGGCTCCGACCCGCGGCGGACCGATGGCGCCAACTACAACCTGCTCGTCGACGACACCGACCACGATCCGCTCAGCGGTGCCGTGCCGCTGCGTTCCACCGCGTGCGACGTGCGGCCCGTGCCGGACGCGCGCTGGAGCGGACGCCGTGAGTTCGTCCTCACCGAGAGCACCGCGGAAACCGCCGACGTCCGCGCGCTGCGCCTGTCCCCTGCCGGCGACGGGCCGCTACCGGAATTCCTGCCGGGACAGCACATCACGCTCACCGACGACCGCGGGATCACCCGCAGCTACTCGCTGACCGGGCCCGCCGAGCCCGGCGACGACGCCGAGTACCGCGTCGCGGTACGCCGCGTCGACGACGGCCAGTTCTCCACTTTTGTCCACAATGGACTACGCGTGGGCGACCGGGTCACGGTCACCGCCCCGGACGGCCCCTTCGTGATCCCCGCCGACATCGAGTTCCCGGTGGTGCTGCTGGCCGCCGGGATCGGGATCACCCCCTTCCTCGGCTACCTGGAGAAACTGGCCGCCCGCGGCGGTTCCGTGCCGAAAGTCGTTCTGCACCATGGCAACCGCGACGCGACAACGCACGCGTTCGCCGACCGGATCCGGGAACTGGCGAAGCGGATCGACCGGCTGACCGTCGTCGACCACTACAGCAGGCCGTCCGCCGCCGACCGGGAACACGTCGTACCCGGCCGGATCCGCGCCGAGCACGTCGACGACGAGCTGATCCGCGACCGGGCCCGGTTCTACCTGTGCGGCCCCGAGACCATGCTCGCCGACCTCACCGCGGGGCTCGTCGCGCGCGGCGTCCCCCGCTTCGACATCTTCGCCGAGAAGTTCCATGCCGCGCCCCAGCCCGTGGACCTTCCCGCCGACGCCGAAGCCGATGTCCACTTCGGACGATCGGGGCGGACGCTGCGCTGGCGCCGCGCCGACGGCACGCTGCTGGACCTGGCCGGACGCGCCGGGATCACCCTGCCCAGCGGCTGCCGGGTAGGCCAGTGCGAAAGCTGCGCCGTGCCGCTGCTGGCCGGACAGGTCGCGCACCTGGTCGCCCCGGCCGAGGACCTGCCCGACAACACCTGCCTGACCTGCCAGGCCGTACCACTCACCGACCTGACCCTCGACGCCTGAGGAGAACCATGCTCACCATCACCGCCGACGACGCGGCGCACGCACTCACCTTCGAGGCGCTGGTCCCCGCGCTGCGCGAGGGTTTCCGCCGGGGCGCCCACACACCCGACCGGCACACCCACAGCCTCGACGAAAACTCCGGGGCCTCCCTGCTGCTCATGCCGTCCTGGAGCGACGACGCATACCTCGGGGTCAAGCTCGTCACCATCTTCCCCGGCAACAACGCGCTCGGCCGGCCTGCCCTCTCCTCGGCCTACATCCTCAGCAGTGCCACCACCGGCGAACACCTCGCCGTGATCGACGGCGACGAGCTGACCCGCCGCCGCACCACGGCCACCTCGGCGCTGGCCGCCTCCTACCTCGCCCGCCCCGACAGCCGCGTCCTGCTCGTCGTCGGCGCCGGGCACATCGGCGGTATGCTCCCCGCCGCCTACCGCAGCCAGTTCGACCTGCGCACCGTCCTGGTGCACGACGCCGCCCCCGCCGCCGCGCACCGGCTGGCGGACGCCCTGCGCGCCGACGGCCTCGACGCCGAGGTCGTCACGGACCTCGCCGCCGCGACCGGACGCGCCGACATCGTCAGCTGCGCCACCCTGGCGACCACGCCGATCATCCGCGGCGAATGGCTGCGCCCCGGCACCCACCTCGACCTCATCGGCAGCTTCCGGCCGCATATGCGCGAAGCCGACGACGACTGCCTCCGACTGTCCACTGTGTACATCGACACCCCGACCGCGCTGGCCGAATCCGGCGACCTCGTCCAGCCCGTCTCCGCCGGGGCGTTCGACCCCGCGACGATCGCGGGCACGCTGAGCCAGCTCTGCCGCGAAGAGGTCGCCGGACGCCGCGATCCGGACCAGATCACCGTCTTCAAGGCCGTCGGCAGCGGCCTGGCCGACCTCGCCGCCGCCGAACACGTCCTGCGTACCCGCCCCGCCGCGTAACGCACCGAGCAGCAAAGGAGCTGCCATGTCCCAGCCCGCCACCTCCGCGCCGAAGGCCGGTTTCCTTGCCAGAACGGCGATCCGCGCCGCGAACTGGTCCGAACGCTGGTTCCCGAACACACTGGTGTTCGCCCTGCTCGTCGTGGCGCTGGTCGCCGTGGCCGCGGTCGCGATCGGCGCGTCCCCGATGAGCGTCGCCTCGGCCTTCGGCGGCGGGTTCTGGGACCTCATCCCGTTCACCATGCAGATGGCCATGGTGGCCATCGGTGGCTACGTCGTCGCGACCGCCGGGCCGATCCGGCGGGTGATCGACCGGCTCGCCCGGCTGCCCCGCACCGGACGCGGCGCGATCGCGATGGTCGCCGCGCTCAGCCTCGTCTCCGCGCTGTTCAACTGGGGTTTCAGCCTCATCTTCAGCGCGCTGCTGGTCCGTCGCCTCGCCGAACGCCCGGGACTGCGGATGGACTACCGGGCCGCCGGGGCCGCCGCCTACCTCGGCCTCGGCGGCAGCTGGGCACTCGGGCTCAGCTCCTCGGCCGCGCAGTTGCAGGCCAACCGCGCCAGCATCCCCTCGTCGCTGCTGCCGGTCACCGGGGTGCTCCCGTTCCGCGAGACCATCTTCACCTGGCAGTCGCTGCTGCTGGCCGCCGTCGTCGTGGCCGTCTGCGTCGCGGTGGCGTTCTTCTCCGCCCCGCGCGGTGCTCTCATCCGCACCGCGGACGATCTCGGCGTAGACCCGCGTGATCCGGTCGAGCAGGACCCGCCCCGCACCCGGCCCGGGGAATGGCTGGAGTACAGCCCGCTGCTCACCATCGTCGTGGTCGCGCTCGTCGGGGGCTGGGCGGTGCGGGAATTCGGTGCCAAGGACCCGATCGTCGCGATTTCCGGGCTCAACACCTACAACCTGCTGTTCCTCGCCCTCGGCCTGCTGCTGCACTGGCGCCCGCGGCGGTTCCTCGCCGCGGTCGCCAAAGCCGTCCCCGCCACCGGCGGCGTGCTCATCCAGTTCCCCTTCTACGCCGGTATCGCGGCGATCCTGACCAAAGCCACCGACAGCACCGGGCACAGCGTCTCCCACCATCTCGGGGCCGTGTTCACCGGAGCCACCTCCGCCGGGCTGTTCCCGCTGCTCATCGGCGGCTACTCCATCGTGCTGGGCTTCCTGATCCCCTCGGGCGGCGGGAAATGGGTCATCGAAGCGCCGTATGTCATGCAGGCCGCCAACGACGCCCACGTCAGCCTCGGCTGGACCGTGCAGATCTACAACGCCGCCGAAGCGCTGCCGAACCTGATCAATCCCTTCTGGATGCTTCCGCTCCTGGGCGTGCTCTCGCTCAAAGCCCGCGACATCGTCGGATTCACCTTCACCTACCTGGTCATCCTGCTGCCGCTCGTGCTCGGCCTGCTCACCCTGCTCGCCCCCACCCTCGCCTACCACCCGCCCGTCCACTGAGGACCAGCCGAATCCAGCTCACCGAAGTCGACCGCGGTCCTCACCCTCACCCGATCAGGTCACGTTCCGATCCGGCTCGGAGCCCTCCGCCGGTTCCCCGACCTGCGCGGTGAAACGACGCGCGCGTTACCCGGACGGGCACACCCAAACATCCACTTTCCGGTGTCACCCTCCGGCACACCGGACGGTTGCCGCGCGCACCGGCCCGTCCGAGGGTGGTGGTACCGAACGATGTTGGCACTACTGGAGAAAGGACACGAGATGGCCGGCACCTTGTCACCCCAGCAACTGTTGGACAGTACCGTGGTCGATCCCGAAGGCAACAAGATCGGCAAGGTCGGGAACGTCTACCTCGCCGACACGACACGGCAACCCGAGTGGATCACGGTGCGGACCGGCCTGTTCGGCACCAAGGAAAGCTTCGTGCCGCTCTCGGGCGCCAACGTGGACCGCGACGGCGTCCACGTGAACGTCGCGAAGGACCAGGTGTCCGAGGCCCCGCGCATCGAAGCCGACGGCAGGCTTTCGACCGCCGAAAGCGCCGAACTCTACCGGCACTACGGCTTGCCGACACCCCGGATGGCCCCCGACGCGGACACCGGCCGCACCTCCGGCCCGGCTCCGGGTACCGGGCGCCCACGCGGCACGCGGGGCCGCGCCGGCCGAGGCGACAGCGACCGCGACAGCGAGATGATCCGCTCGGAAGAGCAGCTCAAGGTCGGCACCGAGCAGGTCGAGACCGGGCACGTCCGCCTGCGCAAGTATGTCGTCACCGAAGAACAGCAGGTCACGGTCCCGGTGAGCCACGAAGAGGTCCGCATCGAACGCGAACCGATCACCGACGCCTCCGCCCGTCCCGGCGCCCAGCTCGGCGAGCAGGAGGAGGACATCGCGCTGCACGCCGAGAAACCGGTGGTGCGCAAGGAAACTCGCCCCGTCGAACGGCTCCGCGCGAACACCGAGACGGTCACCGAGGACCAGACCGTCACCGGCGAGGTGCGCAAGGAACAGTTCGACATCCAGGACGACAGCACGAAGAAGCACCGCAAATCCTGACACCGCCGCGCGGACGTCGTCACCGTCCGTCCTTTGTGGATTGTCATGCCGTGAAGGGGTCCTTACCGGCGCTCAACGCCGTGAAGCGACCCCTTCACGGCGTGCGAGGAGTACGGGCGAGCGCGTCGGCGACGAAGTCCGCGATCTCGTCGAGGGCGGCGCGGCTTTCCGGCAGGGCGTCGCCGAGGACCGGGAACGCGTGGACCTGCCCCTGCCACACCTGGAGCTTGTGCCGGACACCGGCCTCGGCGAGCCGCTGGGCCATCAGTTCCGCGTCACAACGCAGGACCTCGTCCTCCGCGCACTGGATCAGCACCGGTGGCAGGGCCGCGAGGTCGCCGTTGACCGGTGACCGGAGCGGATCCACGACGCCGTCGCCGCCCGCGCACAGCAGCGCCACCCTGGCGAGCCGGTTCGCCGGGATGAACACGTCCTTGCGCGCGTTGCCGTGTGTTCGTTTGGCCTCGCTGTCGAAGTCGAGCCACGGCGAAAGCCCGACGACGGCCGCGGGCTTCGCGAGGCCGGTGCCGATGGTGTGCAGTGCCACGGCGAACGCGAGGTGCCCGCCGGCGGAGTCACCGGCGCACACGATCGTCTCCCCCGCGAAGCCCCGGCGCACGAGCCAGCCGAACGCGTCGACGGCGTCGGCGATCGAGGCGTCGAGGCGGCCGTGCGGAAGTTGCCGGTATCGCACCGAAAGCACGGGCAGCCCGGTGCGCAGGGCCAGCCGCTCGACGATGCGCCGATGGGTTGCCAGGCCGCAGAAGACGAACGCCCCGCCGTGCAGGTAGAGCAGCGCCCCGGTGGTTTCCGCGCTGCCACGGGGTTTGACGAACTCGCCACGCCAGGTTCCACCGTCCACCCGTTCGCACTCCGTCGAACGGAGCCGGGGCACCGGGAGGAGCGCGAGATTCACCAGCGGCATCAGCCGGGCCAGCGGTCCGCGCAGCGGCCACCACGCCAAGGTGGTCCGCACGAAGACACGGCAGAGGAAGCGGATGACCGCGGCGCGGAAACCCTTGCCGCCGGGGCGGTATTCGTACACGGTGTGCCTTTCGTTGTCGGAGCTGGTGGTCACGGCCGGTGCATGCGGCCCCACAGCCGCGGCCACGGATCCCTGGGGGCGCCGCACAACCACACCGCGACGCCCTGGTTGGCGACGTGCGCGTCGATGTCGAGCCGCACGGTGTTCACCTGCCGCACCTGCCCGAAGAAGTGGCCCAGCGATTCGCGGTCACCGCCGACGTACAGCACCTGACGGGTGTCGTCCGGTGGCGCGCCCGCGTACCAGTACCCGCGTTCCGGTCCGTACGCCGCGGGCAGTCCGCGGTCGGGCCCGTAGACGGCCAGCGCGCTCGCCTGCCAGTAGCTGTCCCCCATCACCACCGTGTGAGCACGATCGTCCGGGGGCAGCCGCCGGAAGGACTCGGCCGCGGTGTCCGCCAGCCGCGGCCAGCCGTAGCTGCCGCTGCCGACGAAATCGACCAGCTGGACGCCGGTGAACCCGGTGGCCGGGCGCACCGGCAGGGCGAGATAGACCGCCAGCGGCACGGAAAGCACGTATACCGGCCAGGTCGGCACCCAGCGCCACCAGCGCGCGGCACGACGTCGTTCGAGCCGGACGGCGGAGGCGGCGAACAGGACCGCGTACAGCCCGGCGACGTAGTAGTAGCGGCTCGCCGTGGCCAGGAAGAGCACCGTGACCAGCGCGGCGGCCCAGCCGAACAACCGGAAGTCTCGCAGTTCCGGCGCCCGCAGCAACTGTGCGAATCCGTGGCAGCACAGGAACGCGCCGACGAGCAGGCCTGCCATCAGCACGGCCAGCGGGACCATCGAGACCGTACCACCGAGCAGCCGGTCGTTCTGCTCGGCGACCACGGCGTTCATCAGCAGGTAGGGCCAGCCGTGCCGCGCCTGCCAGACCAGCGTGGGGACGGTGAGCAGCACGGTCACCACACCGCCCGCCCACAGCGCGGGACGCCGGGGCAGCGTCCGCGGCCCGGCGATGAGCGCCCCGGCGACCAGCCCGAGCCACAGGAAGACGATCAGGAACTTGCCCTGCATCGCGATCGCGGTGACCAGCCCGGCGTACAGCAGCAGCCGGTCCGACCGGGTCCGCACCCAGCGGGCCACCAGCCAGCTGACCAGCACCCAGCAGAACGGGTCCACTGTGGACGTCGCGAGGACGTGGCCGGAAGCCAGTAGCTGGAAGGAAAGCGCGTACGCCGCGGCGGTCATGACCTGTGCCCGGGCGCCGCCGCCGAACTCCCTGGCGATCAGCGCCGCGAGCACCACACCGGCCGCGGTGAGCAGCATCGGCAGAACGCGCAGCCCCACGACCGACCCGGGCAGGACGGTGTCCGGCAGCCGGGCCAGCACCGGCAGCAGCCACGGATTGTCGGCGTAGCCCCAGGCGAGGTGGTGCCGAGCCGACGCCAGGAAGTACAGCTCGTCGCCGAAGTAGCCGAACTTCCCGCTCACCGCGAGCAGAACCGCGCCGACGGCCGCCGCGACGCCGAGTACGGGCAGGCGCGCGAACGGCGGCACCCCCGCGGCGGGTGCCACGGGGGCTTCGGACACCGCCGGGACGTCCACGTCAGAAACTCTGCTCGGTGTACCGGGTCCGGCAGGCCGAACGCTGGATCTTGCCGCTGGAGGTGCGGGGCAGCTCCCCTGGCCCGATGATCAGCACGTCCCGCAGGGAAAGCCCGTGCCGCTGCGAAACGACCGCCCGGATCGCGGCCGCCGCCTCGTCGTGGTCGAGTTCTTCGGCGCTCACCTGCTTGGCCCGTTCCGCGACGACGACGGCCTGCTCGCCAGAGTCCCCTGGCACCGAAAACGCCGCGACGGCGTGCCGCCGGACCGCCGGATGAGCCTGTTCGACGCTGTGCTCGACGTCCTGCGGATAGTGGTTCCGGCCGTCCACGATGATCAGGTCCTTGAGCCTGCCGGTGATGTACAGCTCCCCGTCGACCACCACGCCGAGATCACCGGTGCGCAGCCAGCCGGCGCGCCCCGGCCACGGCGTGACGACGCGGCCGTCCTCGTCGAGCAGTTCGGCGTCGAACACCGCCGCGGAGTCCTCCCTGCCCCAGTAACCCTGTCCCACATTCGGCCCGCTCGCCCAGATCTCGCCGACCTGCCCGTCGGCCAGCGCCGTTCCGGTCCGTGGATCGGCGATCCGGATCTCCTGCTCGACGGGCCGCCCGGCGGAGACCAGCGTCGTCGCCGAACCACTGCCCGGCTCCACGACGACGGCCTTGCCGGCGGCGAGCGCGACCCGTTCGAAGCTCACCCGCCGGGGCGGCGACCCCGCCGGGGAGACGGAGACCATCACGACGGCTTCGGCCAGGCCGTAGGTGTGCCGGTGCATCGACGGTTCAAGACCGCATTCGGCGAACTTCGTGTAGAAGACGTCCAATGTGGACGGAAGGACCGGTTCGCTGCCGTCGCCGAGCGAGACGACGTGGCTCAGCCACAGCCGCGCTTTCTCCTCCTCCGTGGTCCGGGAAGCGGTGTAGCCGTAGGCGAAGTTGGGCGCGGCGGTGACCGCGGGCCCCGGCGTCGCCGCCAGCTGTTCGAGCCAGCGCTGCGGCCGGGCGAGAAACGCGATCGGGTCCATCAGCGTGGCGGGGAAGCCGCCGTAGACCGGGGTGGCCAGCCCGACGACGAGCCCCATGTCGTGGAACAGCGGCAGCCAGCACACCGACGTCGTCCGCCCCTGCTCGCATTCGTAGGAGCTCACCCCTTGGCCGGCGTTCGCGACCACGTTCGCGTGGGTGATCATCACCCCGGCCGGTGCCCGGGTCGAGCCGGAAGTGTACTGAAGATACGCGAGGTCGTCCGGGCGCAGCAGGACGTGTTCGTAGTCCTCGGCGGCCCTCGGCGGCAGGACGTCGACCGCGATGATCTGCGGCCCGGAAAGCCCGCGTTCGACGAGGAAGGCGTCGACCGCGTCGGTGTGCCGCCGGGTGGTCAGCACCAGCGACGGCGCGCAGTCCGCGAGTACCCCGGCGAGCCGTTCCTCGTGCCCCGGCAACGGGGACGGCTCGAACAACGGCACGGCGACCAGCCCGGCACGCAGCGCGCCGAGAAAGGCGACGACGTAGTCGACCGACTGGTCGATCAGCACCGCGACGCGGTCGCCGAGTCCCGCGCGCCGCTGGCACCACGCCGCCACACCGTCCACCCGGGAATTCAGCTCACGCCAGGTCAGCGACGTCGGCACGCCGTCCGGCTCGTCGCGATAGTCCACAAAGGTCACCGCGCACTCGTTGCCCCGGGTTTCCGCCCAGTGGTCGAGCGCCGCGGAAAGCGTGGGATGGCCGGGATCCGTCAGTCCCGTCGCCCCGCGCGAGGATTCGGAGGTCGTTGTCATCAGGTTCTCCTAGTGTCCTGCGCCGGAAATGCGGTGTGTATATCGGTGGATCCAGGTTTCTGCTGGCAAGGCGCCGGTCCTCCCTCGTACCGGGTTGTACTCGGGTGGACCGGCAACGCCGCCAGCGGGAAGCCGGGCCTCCGAGATATGTGCCTGATTTCTGGCGCAGGACACTAGATACCCATGCCACTCGCCAGCACCGGCCACGACCGGTGGAAGGCGAACTGCCAGTACGGCCACGAATGCGTGCCCGCGCCGTAGAAGTCGACGGTCGCGGGGACGTTCTGCTGCTTGAGCTTGTCGACGAATCCCTGCGTGTTCGACAGCGCATTGCTCTCCAGCAACGCACCCACCTGCGGCGGCGACGACGGCCCGTCCAGCGGCCCGGTCTGCCCGTTGCCACACGAGATGTAGAGCTTGACCCCGCGCAGTTTGTCCACTTTGAACGCCGGGTCGTGGTCCTCCCACCGTGCCCGCTGCGACCACGGATCGCCCCACAGCACGCCCCAGATCGGGAATCCCTGCGCGATCATGTTCAGCTGCGTCACCTCGGGAATTCCCGGTGCCAGAACGTCGATCGCGCCGCTGTAGGCGGCCGCGGCGCCGAACATCCCCGGATAGCGCGTCGCGTATTCCATGGCACCGTAGGCACCCATCGAAAGCCCCGCGATCGCACGCCGGTCACCGGCGCCGTAACCGCGTTCCACGATCTGCCTGACCTCGGTCATGTGGAACTTCTCCCAGCGCGGGCTACCGAACAGGCCGTAGTTCCACCAGTCGCTGTACATCCCGATCTTCCCGGCGCTCGGCAGCACGACCAGCGCCGGCTTGTCCGCCGTGAACTGCTCGACGTCGGTGAACTTCGTCCAGGACTGGTAGTCCGCGGTCTCACAGCAGCCGTGCAGCAGGTACAGCGTCGGCCAGGCCCTGCCGTCGCCCTTCGACCAGCCCTGCGGCGTGAGGAGCCGCACCAGCCCGGTGGTCCCGAGCGCGGGTGAGGAGATCTCGATGTCCAGCGTGCGCGCGTCGATCTGGGTCTCCTTGACCACTTTCGCGCCGTCGTCGGCCATCGCCGCGGGCGCGGCGCTCGCCCCGGCGACCGGTATCAGCGCGCCGGCCAGCAACGCCATGACGAGTGCCCTGATCGGTATGCGACGACGCTGTCGGAACCGGCTGTTCATTTCTCTTCTCCTCGGATCGGCAGCGACGCGGACACGCGGTCCGCGATCACCGCGACGTGCGGCGGGTCGATGACCGTGATGTGGTCGCCGTGCACCCGCACGATCTCCAGACGGGGGCAGAACTCGTCCCAGCCGAGCGCGTCGTCGGCACGCAGGTAACGCGGGTCGAGCGTGGTGGTCAGCGGATGCGGGTCCTTGGCACGGAACAGCAGAACCGGCCCGCGGTACTCGGCGGGGGTGTAGCTTTCGGCGATTCGAGCGTCCACATAGGACGTCTGCTGGTGTTCGAGCACCGCCGCGCCCATGGCCGCGACCCGCTCGCGCAGCCGCCGCAGCACCAGGTCGTTGCGCTCGGCCTCGGCCATCCCGGCCAGCTCCTCCTCCGGAAGGCCGAGACCGACCTGGTAGGTCTGCTCGATGTAGTCGATGAACCGGCGCAGCCGGGTCCGCAGCACCTCGTCATGGGACTGCTCCGCCGCGGGCAGCGGGATGATCGTGTCGATCAGGAAGAGCAGGTCCACCTCGTCGCCCTCGGTGGTGAGCTGCCGGGCGGTCTCGAAGGCGAGCAACCCGCCGAAGGACCATCCGCCGAGCCGGTAGGGCCCCTCGGGCTGCCGCCGGCGGATCAGCTCGGCGTACCGGGCGGCCTTGGCCTCCACGGAATCCAGCTCGTCGATCCGTTCCATGCCGTAGACGGTCACGTCGCCGCGCAACAGCCGGACCAGTGGCCGGTACGCCGCCGTCGGGCTGCCCGCGGCATGGAACAGGAACAGCGCCGGTCCGCTCCCGTCACCGCCGAGGAGCCGCACCGGCCCCTCGCCGTGTCCCTCCAGCTCCGCCCGTACCACGTTCGCCATTCCGGCGATGGTGGGCTCGGCGAACAACTCCTCGGCGGTGACCTCGCGGCCCAGTTCCGTGGAAACGTTGTCACGTAGCCGATCGGCCGCCCCTTCCTCTTTCCCGATCTCCGCGAACGGTACGTCCACGGCGACACCGTCGGCGCGGTCGCCCAGCACCCGGCGCCACAGCAGGGCGACCCACCGCTCGGCGAGGTCACGCGTTCCTGGCCCCCTCACCTCGGCACGGGGCTCGGTGCTGCTCGGCACCAGACGGTCGACGAGGTGATCGGCCAGTTCGGCCAGGCTGGCGCCCCGCAGCAGAAGCGGCAGCGGCAGCGAAGTGCCGAAGTCGCGTTCGACCGCGGCACGGGCCCGCATCGCCAGCAGCGAGTCGAGCCCGAGCGACGTCAGCGAGGCGTGCGGGTCCAGTAGTTCGGCGTCCCGCCACATCATCTCGGCCACCACCGACAGCAGATGCTCGCGGACGACGGTCCGCGCGCGCTCCGGGTCCTCGACGGCGAGCGCCCGCAGGGCACCAGTGTCCATTCCGGACTCGGCGGTGGGATTCCGCCCGGCCAGCGCCGCGAAGATCGGCCGTTCGGCAAGCCGGGGGAACAATTCGAGGACCGTCCCCGCGTCCATCCGCGTGATCGCGGTTTCGCCGCGTCCGGACGCGAGCACGGCCGACAGCGCCGCGAGTCCTTCGCTGGGCGGCATCGGGGCGAGGATCGGATTGTCCCGTCCGGCGGCGCCGCCGACCTCGCCCCACGCGCCCCACTGGATCGTGGCCCCTGGCAGGCCCTGCGCGCGCCGCCAGGCGACGAACGCGTCAAGCCACGCGTTCGCGGTCGCGTAGGCGACCTGGCCGGGTGACCCGAACAGGGCCGCGGCCGAGGAGTACGCCAGCCACCAGTCGAGTTCCCGGCCCGCGCACGCCTCGTGCAGTCGCACCGCTCCCTCGGTTTTCGCCCGCCACACGGCGGCCAGATCCGCCGGTTCCAGCGCGAGCACCGCGCCGTCGGCCAGCACACCGGCGGCGTGCAGGACGCCCCGCAGCGGGACGCCATCCGCGACGGCCTGCTCCACCAGCCTTTCCGCGACCCCGGGATCGGCGATGTCCCCCGAGAGCACCTCGACTTCGGCGCCGGAGTCGCGAATCTCGCCGATCGCCTCCTCCGTCGCGGACGCCGGCCGCTTGCGTCCTAAAAGGACAATCCTGGTGGCGCCGCGTCCGGCGAGCCAACGGGCCGAGAGAAGGCCCAGACCGCCGAGGCCGCCGGTGATCACGTAGGCGCCGTCCCGGACGACCGGGATCGGCTCTTCGGACGCCGTGAGTGCCGCGCGGGTCAACGCGCGGACGTAGCGGCGGCCGTCCCGCCACGCACATTCGTCGTCGGGCGCGTCCGCCGAGAGTTCGCGTACGAGCGCTTCGTCGGCATCGACGTCGGCCCAGCTCGCCCGCAGTTCGGGATGTTCGTAGGCCAGCACCCGGACCAACCCACGCACCGCGGCGTCGCCGGGCCGCCCCGGCTCCCCTTCGGTCACCACAGCGGCCTGCCGCGTCGCCAGCCACAGCCGGGGCGGCGCACCGTCGAGTCCGGTCAGCTCGCGCACGACGTCGGCCGAGGCCAGCACCAGCTCCCTGGCCTCGCGGGGTTCGGCCGGAGACTCTCCGGGGAGGATCACGACGCCGCCGACGTCCGCACGAGGCGCGATGAGCTTCGCGAGCTCACCGCGACGGCTCAGCGGGATCGACACCGGTTCGTGTCCCTGGTCGGCGAGCAGGGCGGCGATCGCGGCGGCCTGTGCCTTGTCGTCGTACAGCAGGACCCAGGCGCGACGGCGGCCGGCTGTGGCGGTCAGCTCGCCGGGACGCCATTCCGCTTGGTACGCCAGCCTTTCCGGGGTGAACGGCAGATCCGCGGGACCAACGCACTCCCCGGTGACGTCCTCGAAGTCGGCCAGCACTCCGCCGTCCGGACCGAGCAGCCACACGCCGTCCGCCGACGCCGCCGCGCGGGTGGCGTGCCGGGCAACGCCCGTCAGGCGAACCCGGCCGAACCGCACCGGCAGCCACGTCCCTTCGCCCGGATCACCCGCCTCGGAAGCCAGCAGCCGCAGACAGGCGTCACCGAGCGCCGGGTGCAGGGCGAAGCGCGTATGCCCGGCACCGCTGGGCTGAGTGACGTCCGCGAACACCGCGGCTTCGTCCACTTCGGACGATGAGACGCGCGTGGCCACCGCCGTGGCTTCCGCGTACACCACCCATTCCCCACCACACCGGGCCAGCACGGACAACCGTACCCCGTCCCCCGCCGCGCGCTCGGCCGAAACACACACCGCGGTGCGTTCGGCCAGTGGCAGGATCCGGCGCAGAACCACGCCCCGCAGTTCCGGGTTTTCCTTGCGCGGTAATACTTCCCTGGCCGCGGTGAGCAGCAGTTCCAGGAACCCGGCGGCGGACAGGATCGGGACACCGTGCGCGGTGTGGTCCGCGAGCCACGGATGCGCGGCGGTACCGACATCGCCGTGCCACAGCCAGCGCGTACTGCCCGGAACCTCGGACCGCTCGCCGAGGAACGGATGTCCGGAGTGGACGGTAGGAGTGGTAGGAGCCACCCAGTACGGCCGGTGTTCCCACACCGGAGGCGGCAGATCGACCACGACCCGGTCCGGATACCGGTGCCGCAGCGCCTCGGGATGACCGTGGACGTGCAGCGTGGCGAGCGCCGCGGCGAAGCCGTCGGACGTGCCCTCCGGATCACGGCGCAGGCTGGGGATCACGGTGACGCGGTCGGACACCGCGGTCTGCTCCACCGCGACGCCGGTGATCGGATGCGGCGAGATCTCGGCGAACACGCGGTGCCCGTCGGCCATGGCCGCAGCGAGCGCCTGCGTGAACCGCACCGGACGGCGCAGGTTCGCGGCCCAGTACTCGGCGTCGAACGACGGCGTCTCCCGGGGATCGTCCAGCACGCTGGAGTACCAGACGGTGGTGGCGGCGCCGGAGTCCAGCGTGCCCAGCGCCTCCCGGAAGCGGCCGAGCAACGGGTCGACGGCGGCCGAATGTCCCGCCCCGCCGACAGGCAGGACGCGGGCAAGGCCGCCGCGCTCCCCGACGTACGCCGCCAGCGCCGTCACCTGGTCCGGCGGTCCGCTGACCGTGCACTGCCCCGGCGACGCGTACACCGCGACGGTCACGTCGGGGAACCGCCCGCCGAGGTCTCGCAGGTTCTCCGGCGCGAGGTCCACTACCGCCATCGCCCCGGTGCCGGAGGCGTCGAGTTCGTCGAGCAGCACGGCACGGCTGATCATCACCCGAAGTCCGTCTCGCGGGTCCAGCGCGCCGACGGCGACCGCCGCCGCGACCTCCCCCATCGAATGCCCGACGACCGCCGCGGGCTGTACGCCATAGGAACGCCACAGTTCCGCGAGCGCGACCTGCATCCCGAACAACGCCAGCTGCCGGGTCGACAGCGCGTCCGCCGTCCCTTCGAGGATCGCGGACAACGCGACCCCCGCGATCTCGGTGAAGACAGTGTCCAAATCGGACACCGCAGCGGCGAACGCGGGTTCCTCGGCCAGCAGGCGTTTGCCCATTTCCGGCCACTGGGAGCCGTGGCCGGAGAACACGAACACCGGCCTGGCTCCCGCATCACCGCCGGCTACCGAAAACCGCCCGGAGGCGAGACCGCGCAACCGGTCCCTCAGCTCGTGGGAGTCGCGGGCGGTGATCGCCGCCCGCACCGGCGCCGGATCCTGGCCATGCGCCAGCGCCGCCGCGACCTCGGCGACACCGAGACGTTCGTCGAGTCCTTCGGCCAGCGCGTGCGCGCGGGCACGCAAGCGAGTCTCCGAGCGCGCCGACAGGGTGACGATCTCCGGGCGCGTGACCGGGGAGCGTTCGCCGTACCGGGTCTCCGGCCACTCCTCCAGCACGATGTGGGCGTTGGTGCCGCCGAAGCCGAACGACGACACCCCCGCCCGCGCGACACCGGGATAGCGTGGCCATTCGGTGTTCCCCGTGACGACGTCCAGCCCTCCGGCCGCGAAGTCGATGTGCGGGTTGGGCGTGGTGAAGTTCAGGCTCCCCGGGATCAGCGCATGCCGCAGGCCCAGTACGACCTTGATGAGCCCGGCGATCCCCGCCGCGCCCTCCAGATGCCCGAAGTTGCTCTTCACCGACCCCAGCAACAACGGCCGTTCCGGCGGCCTCCCCGACGCCGCGCCCAGCACCGCCGCCAGCGCCCCGGCCTCGATCGGATCGCCAAGCAGCGTGCCGGTCCCGTGCGCCTCGACGTAGTCCACCGTGCGCGCGGACACCCCGGCCTTCGCGTACGCCCTGACCAGAAGCCGTTGCTGCGCAAGGGGATTCGGCGCGGTGATCCCGTTGGACCGGCCGTCGGAGTTGACCGCGCTGCCCCGGATCACGGCCAGGATCCGGTCGCCGGCGCGCTGCGCGTCACCGAGCCGCTTGAGCACCACGACACCGCAGCCCTCGCCGCGCACGATCCCGTCCGCGGCGGCGTCGAAAGGCTTGCACCGCCCGTCCGCCGCCAGCGCGCCCGCCCGGCCGAAATTCGCCGTGATCCCCGGCGAAAGCAGGAGGTTGACGCCGCCGACGATGGCGGCGGACGCTTCGCCCTCGGCCAGCGCGCGCACGGCCAGGTGCACCGCGACCAGCGAGGACGAGCACGCGGTGTCGACGGTGATGCTGGGCCCGTGCACGCCCAGCGCGTAGGACACCCGGTTGGCGGCGATCGAGGCCGCGGCCCCGGTACCGGACCAGGCGTCGACGCGGTCGAGATCGGTCATCGTCAGCTGGCCGTACTCCGTGGCCGACAGCCCGGCGAACACCCCGCATCCGGTCCCCCGCAACGATTCCGCGGGGATACCGGCGTCGGAGAGCGCTTCCCAGGTGAGTTCCAGCAGCAGCCGCTGCTGCGGGTCCATCACCTCGGCCTCGTGCGGGCCGATGCCGAAGAACTCGGCGTCGAAGCCGGCGACGTCGTCGAGGAAACCCCCGCGCCGCGGCAGTTCGTGCGCGGCGACGTCGGGCGCGAACTGCTCCCACCGTCCGGCCGGGACGTCACCGATGGCTTCCCTGCCCTCGGTCAGCAGCGACCAGAACTCGCCGGGGCCGGACGCCCCGGGGAACCGGCAGGCGACCCCGACGACCGCGACCGGCTCGTCCGGCTGGACGTCTCCCTCCACGCCACCGACGGCCCCGGGCCCCGCCGCGAGTACGCGAGCGAGTTCCGCGATGGTCGGGGCCGTCCACACCAGGGTGCTCGGCAGTGCGCGGCCGAGCAGTTCGCCCGCCTCCGCCGCCAGCATCGTCGCGTCCCGGGAGGACACGCCGAACTCGTGCAGCGGGCGGTCGAACTCGTGCTCGGCGACGGACCGGTCCAGCAAGCCGCCCAGCCGTCCGGCGAGCCAGCTCCGCCACTGCGGCTCGTCCGCGGGCGCGCTTCTGCCGGTGTCCCCCGAAACGCTGGTCATGCGCCCTCACCTTCCTGCGACAACGTTGTCGCGACGTTTTCCCGGCGCTCTCGGAGCACCACGAGCGCAAGGCCGGCCGCAACCGCCTGAAGCACGGCCGCGAGGAGAAGACCGGCCGTGTATCCGGCCGCGAGCGCGTGCCCGCGCTCCGCCCCGGCGGCGAGCTCATCGGCCCGGACGGTGGAAAGCACGGACCCGATCACCGCGACACCCAGTGCGCTGGCGAGTTCCCGCGACGACATCAGCACGCCCGACGCGGTCCCGGAGTCCTCCTCGGCGACCGCGTCCAGGCCGTGCGCGGTGATCGGGGCGGTGAACGCCGAACCCGCGCCGATCAGCAGCAGCCCGGCCAGCCGGGGTGCGAGCGCGTGCCGGTCGCCGGCCACCGCGAGCGCCACCAGGCCGAGCGCCACCACGAGCAGGCCGAGGCACACCGCGCGCGACGCCCCCAGCGTCCGGGAAACCGGCGCGACGCACGGCGTCGCGCAGATCACCGCGGCGGCCACGAGGACCAGGGGCAGTCCGGCGGCCGCCGGGCCGAGCCCGAGGAATTCCTGATGCAGCAACGGAGTGAAGAACGCGATCCCGCTGATTCCGAGTCCCCACAACACCACCAGGACATTCGACCCGGCGAAGACCCGGTTGGTCAGCAACGCCTTCGCGACGCCACGACGTCCCCGAGTGCCGCGCCGGATCGGCTCGGTCCGCACCGCGCGAGCGACCAGCACCGTCACCGCTACGAGGAGCGGTACGGTACCGAGGAAGATCCAGCTCCAGTGCAGGTATTCGGCGAGGGCACCGCCGAGCCACGGCCCGAGCGCGAGTGCCGCGGCCAGTGCCGCCGTCCAGACCGCGACCGCGAGCCCTCGCCGGTCCGCGGGCAAGGACGTCCGGATCAGGCTGAGCGTGCCCGGCACCACGAACGCCGCCGCGGCGCCCTGGGCCCCGCGTGCCACGAAGAGCACCTCCGCCGACCACGCCGCCCCGCCGAGCAGCGCGCCCGCGACGAACAACCCGCATCCCGCCAGCAAAACCCGGCGCCTGCCCAGCCGGTCGATCACCACGCCCGCGGGCAGCATCAGCGCCGCGTACGGCAGCATGTAGGCGATCCCCGCCCATTCGAGCGCTGTCACGCCGAGGCCCAGTTCCCGGCCCATCGACGGCGCGGCCGCGGCCACGATCGTGTTGTCCAGTGTCGCCACGAACGCCACGAGCGCGACGATCGTCAGGACGGCCGTGGTGCCGGATTCCCGGGCCACGGCGACGCGGAGGGTGCTCATCAGCCCGCCGCCGCCTCGGCCGCGCCGGGCACCAGCCGCAGCTCCGGCTTGTCCTGGCCGCGGTTCCGCGACGGGGTGCCGGTCCGGGGAGGCAGCGCGAGACGGAAGATCTTCTTCCACACCTGCCCGACCTGCTTCCCGAGCGGCCCTGTCGTGTAGTTCAGGCCGTAACGCTCGCACAGGTCCCTGATCCGCGGGGCGATCTCCTGATACCGCCGGGCCGGGATGTCCGGGAAGAGATGGTGTTCGATCTGAAAACTCAGATTCCCGGTCAGCAGGTGGAACAGCTTCCCGCCCTCGATGTTCGCCGAGCCGAGCATCTGCCGGTAGTACCAGTGACCCCGGCTCTCGTCCGCGCACTCCTCCTCGGTGAAATCCGCGACGCCGTCCGGAAAATGGCCGCAGAAGATAATGCTGAACGCCCACAGGTTGCGCACCAGGTTCGCCGTGGCGTTCCCGGTCAGCGTGGCCAGCGCCCCGGGCCCGCTCAGCATCGGGAACAGCACGTAGTCCTTCAAGGCCTGCTTGACGCCCTTTTCCCACATCCGGCGGCGCAGGCCCCGGGTCTCCGCCCAGCTCCGGCGCCCGGACAGGATGCGGTCGAACTCGAGGTCGTGCAGCATCACGCCCCATTCGAAGCCCAGCATCAGGATGAGCGCGTACACCGGATTGCCGAGGTAGTACGGGCGCCAGCGTTGCGCGTCGACCATCCGCAGCAGCCCGTACCCGATGTCCCGGTCCTTGCCGAGGATGTTCGTGAAGGTGTGGTGGACGTAGTTGTGCGTGTGCCGCCACTGTTCGGCCGGGCACACGGTGTCCCACTCGAACATCTTCGAGTTCAGCGCGGGATCGCCCATCCAGTCGTACTGGCCGTGCAGGACGTTGTGGCCGATCTCCATGTTGTCGAGGATCTTCGAGATCGACAGCGCCGCCGTCCCCGCGAGCCACGCGGGCGGGAACCACCCGGCCCACAGCAGCGCCCGGCCCGCGACCTCGAACCGTTGCTGCAGCCGCACGACGCGGCGGAGGTAGGCCGCGTCCCGCTCGCCGAGGTCCTCGACCAGCTCCCGGCGCAGCGCGTCGAGTTCGGCGCCCAGCGCGTCCAGCTGCGCCGGGGTGAGTCGGGGGACTCGGGCCGGGGTCGCCATTGACCCTCTCCTTTCCGGTTCGCTCTACAGGTCCAGCTCGACGTCGCCGCACGGCGCCGTGACACACAACTGCACCCGCTGACCGGGCTCCGCGCTGACCACTCCGTTCAGGACGTTCCGTACCGCGCCGGCGGACTGGACGGCCGTACAGGAATGGCAGATCCCCATCCGGCAGCCGTGGTCCGGGCGCAGGCCCGCCGCCTCGGCCTGCTCCAGCAGGGTCCGCCCGTCGTTGCGGACCGTGCGGCCGCTGCGGGCGAACCGCACCTCGCCGGTCACCGGTCCGGAGCCGGACGTCGGCGGGGCGAGGGTGAACCGCTCGATCCGCAACCGGTCCGCGATGCCGTCGGTGGCCCACAGCGCGCCGACCGCGTCCATCAGCGAGGCGGGGCCACAGACGTAGGTCAGCGCGTCGGCGTATCCCGGCGCGACGTCCAGGTGCTCGCGGCGGAATCGCCCGTCCAGCCGTCCGGCGCCGGGCAGCCCGGTGTACGAGTACGCCAGGGTGAGCCGGGGATTCGCCTCGTCCAGCGCGGCGAGTTCCTCGCGGTAGATCACGTCCCACGGCGTGAAGGCGTAGTGCAGGAAGGTGACCCGCCCCTGGTACCCCTGCGCGAGGAGGCCGCGCAGCAACGCCATCACCGGGGTGATCCCGCTGCCGCCGCTGATCAGCAGGACGTGACCGGGCAACGCGGGCGGGAGCACGAACTCGCCTTCCGCCTGCGACAGCACGACAACGAGCCCGCGACGTGCGTGCTCCTTGAGATACCGCGACACCGTACCGCCCGGGTTCACCTTCGCGGTGATCTCGATCGTCCCGTCCCCGTGTCCGGCACCGGCCACCGAGAAACACCTCGTCCGCCGGACACCGTCGATCTCCACGGCCAGCCGCACGTACTGCCCCGGCCGCGCGCCTTCCCAGTTCCCGTTGGGGCGCAAGCGAAGTGTGACACTCTGGGCGGTTTGATGCACGACGCCGGCCACCACCGCCCGCACCTCCCCGACCGACCACAGTGGACTGACAAGGCCGAGGTACCGGTCCACGCCGTGCGGCTCGGCCAGCGCGGTGACCACCCCGGAACCGAGCACCCGGCGCACGTATCGCCACCCGGCGCGGCCGGAACCCGGCGTCACCGCCATGCCGCGCTCCGGACAGCACGACCACGTCCGAACATGATCACACTCACTTCCCGGAAGAACCCCGAAAGCAGGATGAAGCAGCGAAATAGCACTGTCAACGCACATTTACCCGGCGGCGCCCTGCACGCCACCGGAAATAGCGAATTTGTCACCTGCCGACGGACGCGACACCGGGACTTAATCACCCGAGGACGGTCTGGACCACCGGACAGGTGACCTCGGCGTGGCCATGAATCTCTTGGGCCAGGCGGCAACCGCCGTCCTCGACGCGGGCGGCGGGGAACCTTGTCACCGGTCTGCGGATGCGCCGGATCGGATTTGTCAGCGGGCGCGGAAAATGTCGAGAGAGCAGCCGGACGACCCTTGACTTTCCCGCGAACGGACGCCGACAATCGCGATCTTGGGGAAAGCCGACGAGTCCCGGCCGCGCCGCCGGCGTGCACCCGGCCGGGAAGGAGGACCGGCATGCTCGCAGACGACCAGCCGATCAGACCCGGCACCGCGGACCGGATCGCCGACCTGGCCGCGCGGCGGCGCGAAGCGGTGGCGATCGCCGAGAAGCACGCCGCCGACCGGCAGCACACCAAAGGCAAGCTCACCGCGCGCGAACGCATCGACCTGCTGGTGGACCCCGGGTCCTTTGTGGAGCTCGACCAGCTCGCCCGGCACCGCTGCGCGGAGTTCGGGCTGGACGCCGACCGCCCCTACGGCGACGGCGTCGTCACCGGGCACGCGCGGGTCGACGGCCGCCAGATCTGCCTGTTCTCCCAGGATTTCAGTGTGTTCGGCGGCAGCATGGGCGAGGTGTTCGGGGCCAAGGTCCTCAAGGTGATGGACCTGGCGATGTCGATCGGCTGCCCGATCGTGGGCATCAACGACTCCGGCGGCGCGCGCATCCAGGAAGGCGTCGTCTCCCTCGCCTACTACGCCGAGCTGGCCCGCCGCAACGCCCACGCCTCCGGCGTCATCCCGCAGATCTCGATGATCATGGGCCCGTGCGCGGGCGGTGCCGTGTACACCCCGGCGATCACCGACTTCACCGTGATGGTCGAGGAGACCTCGCACATGTTCGTGACCGGACCGCAGGTGGTGCAGGCGACGACCGGGGAGCGGGTGACGCCGCAGGACCTCGGCGGGCCGACGGTCAACACCGCGGTGTCCGGCAACGCCCACCACAGCGCGGCGGACGAGGCCGACGCGATCGACTGGGTCCAGACGCTGCTGGGCTACCTGCCGTCGAACAACCTCGACACCGCACCGGAATTCGAAGATCCGAGCAGCCCCGAACCGACCGGCGACGACCTCGCGCTCGACACCCTGATCCCCGACTCGCCGCAGCAGGCCTACGACATGACCGAGCTGATCGCCCGGATCGTCGACGACGGCGAGTTCACCGAAATCCACGGCGCGTTCGCGCCCAACATGATCTGCGCGTTCGGCCGGATACAGGGCCGCTCGATCGGCGTCGTCGCCAACCAGCCCCGGCACCAGGCCGGTGTGATCGACATCGACGCCTCCGAGAAGGCCGCGCGGTTCGTGCGGTTCTGCGACGCCTTCGGCATCCCGCTGCTCACCCTCGCCGACGTGCCGGGCTACCTGCCCGGCGTCGCGCAGGAACGCGCCGGGATCATCCGCCGGGGCGCGAAACTCGCCTACGCGTACGCGGAAGCGACCGTCCCGCAGGTCACCGTCGTGACCAGGAAGGCCTATGGCGGCGGGTACGCCGTGATGGGCTCCAAACACCTCGGCGCCGACGTCAATCTGGCCTGGCCCACCGCGGAAATCGCCGTCATGGGCGCCGAAGGCGCGATCCGGATCCTGCACCGGCGCGAACTCGCCGGGCTGGACGAAGCCGGCCGCGAGCAAGTGGAATGCCGCCTGGCCGAGCAGTACCGCGAACACCACGCCAGTGTGTATTCCGCGGCGGAGCGCGGATATGTGGACGCCGTGATCACCCCGGCCGAAACCCGCCTTCAGGTGGCACAAGCCTTCCGCGCCCTGCGGAACAAGCGGAAGACGTTGCCCGCCAGGAAGCACGGGAACATCCCCCTCTAGCGCACGAACCGGGAAACCGGCCCCGCCGCGGGCTGCGGCGGGGCCGGTTCACGGCGTCCGGCGGGTCAGCCGACCGGACGCGGGGTGAGGTTCACCTCCACAGTGTTGCCTGGCCCGGAGGCGACCCCGGAGACGAGGTCGTTCAGGGAACCGCAGCCCTGCAACGGCGGCAGGGTGTAGGACCCGGTGAGCTTGCCGCCCGCCAGCGGGTCGAAGCCGGGCTTCGACTCGAGCGGGATCCGCGCGGGCGTCTTCGTCTGGCAGGACGGGTTCGCCGAGACCGGGAAACCGAAGACCGTGATGCGCGGCAGCTTGACCGTCACCGACGAGGTCGACTTGAGCACCCCGTCCTTGAGCGTGCCGGTGGTCTTGCCCGCCGGCGCGAACTCGATCCTCGCGTTGACCGGGACGAAGCCCCAGAGCGTGAAGTGCGCGCTCGTCGGGTTCAGCGTGAGGTCCGCGTCGAAGGTCCCGTTCGACAGGGTGATCGCGGCGTTGATGCCCCCGCGCAGGTCGATCGGGCCGGTGAGCTTCTTGAGCTGCGACTTGCCGGTCAGGTTGTAGCTGTACTTCACGACCGGCGGAGTCGTCTTCGGCTTGGTCTTCGCCGTGACCGCGGCGCTGGCCACCGACTTGTTGCCCGCGGCGTCCTTGGCGACCACGGTGAAGGTGTACTCGGTGTCGGCGGTCAGACCGTCGACCGTCGCGGTGGTCCCGGTGACCGACTTGGCCAGCGTGGTGCCGTTGTAGACGTCGTACCCGGTGACCCCGACGTTGTCGGTCGAGGCGTCCCAGGCCAGCACGACAGCGGTTTCGGTCGTGTCGGTGGAGTGCAGATTGCCCGGGGTGCTGGGCGCCTGCGAGTCGGGCGCCGCCTGGGTCCGCGCCGTCACGGCGGCACTGGCAGCGGACTTGTTGCCCGCGGCGTCCTTGGCCACCACGGTGAACGAATACTCCGTGTCGGCGGCCAGACCGTCGACGGTGGCCGAGGTTTCCGTGACCGACTTGACCAGGTTGGTGCCCTGATAGACGTCGTATCCGGCGACGCCCACGTTGTCGGTGGACGCGGTCCACGCGAGGCTCACGCCGGTCTGCGTGGTTCCGGTGGCGTGCAGGTTGCCCGGGATGCTGGGCGCCTGCGTGTCCGGCGCGGCCTGGGTCCGCGCCGTCACGGCGGCACTGGCGGCCGACTTGTTGCCCGCGGCGTCCTTGGCCACCACGGTGAACGAATACTCCGTGTCGGCGGCCAGACCGTCGATGGTGACCGAAGTTCCCGTCACCGACTTGACCAGGTTGGTGCCCTGGAAGACGTCGTACCCGGTGACCCCGACATTGTCGCTCGACGCGGTCCAGGACAGCGTGACGCTGGACTGCGTGACGTCCGTCGTGGCAAGACCGGCCGGAACGGTGGGCGCTTCGGTGTCGGGCGCGGTCGCCGTGCGCACGGTCACCGGCGCGCTGGACGCCGATTTGTTCCCGGCGGCGTCCTTGGCCACCACGGTGAACGAATACTCCGTGTCGGCGGTCAGACCGTCGATGGTGACCGAAGTTCCCGTCACCGACTTGACCAGGTTGGTGCCCTGGAAGACGTCGTACCCGGTGACCCCGACATTGTCGGTCGAGGCGTCCCAGGCCAGCCCGGCACTGGTCGCCGAGGTCCCGGTCGAGTGCAGGTTGCCCGGAACGCTGGGAGCCTGCGTGTCGGGCGCCGCTTGGGTCCGCGCGGTCACGGCGGCACTGGCAGCGGACTTGTTCCCCGCAGCGTCCTTCGCGACCACGGTGAACGAATACTCCGTGTCCGCTGTCAGCCCATCGATGGTCGCGGTCGTTCCCGTGACCGACTTGACCACATTGGCGCCTTGGTAGACGTCGTACCCGGTGACACCGACGTTGTCGCTCGAGGCGTCCCAGGCCAGCGCGACGCTGGTTTGGGTGGTCTCGGTCGAGTGCACGTTCGCGGGCGTCGTCGGCGCCTGCGTGTCCGGGGCTTTCGCGGTGTGGGCCGTCACCGGGGCGGTGGCCGGCGAGAGGTTCCCCGCCGCGTCCTTGGCCTTGACGGTGAAGCTGTAGTCCGTGTCCGCAGTGAGACCGTCGATCGTGGCCGAGGTTCCGGTCACGGACTTGACGAGAGTGGCGCCCTGGTAGACGTCGTAGCCGGTCACGCCGACGTTGTCGGTGGCGGCGCCCCAGGACAGCGCGACGCTGTTCTGGGTGGTTTCACCGACGGTCACGGCGCCAGGGGCCGAAGGCGGGGTGGTGTCGGCCGCGGGCGTGATCGTGAAGGTCTGCAGCACGGTGTTCTGCCCGTTCGCGGGCGTGCAGTCCGCGACGAACGTGCCGAGGCCGGTCTCCGCGCCGGAGGCGGTCAACGGAGTCATGGTGAGCACCAGGTCGTGCACCGACAGCGTCGCGGTCCCCGGCTGGTCGAACCGCAACGCCGGCGCGGCACCGCTCGCGTTGACGACGAGGTCGTTGCCGGTGGCCGGAATGGGCTGCTGCGGGATCGCCGTCGGTACGCCGACCGCGAGATGACCCTGCGGGCTGGAGACCAGCGACGTGGCCAGTGCCGAGCCCTTGATGGATTCGGCGCCGACGAGCCGCAGGCCCTCGGTCGCCGTCTTGCCCGCGTTGGACACGGCCGTGATGTCGATCTTGGGCGTGAACTGGCCCACCGGGATCGTGTCCGGCAGCTTGGCGTTGATGTCGATCGAGACGTCCTGGTTGCCGATCAACGGGAACGGGCAGCTGTAGACCTGGTGCAGCGGTGGATGGTTACCAGTACCCACAACGGTTTCGGGAGTGACGGCGGGCCCGGTCACCGTGTAGGTCTGCAGGACGGTGTCCTGCCCCGGCGCCGGGGTGCAGTCCGCGGTGAAGGTGCCGAGGTTGGTCGGGGTGCCGTCGGCCTTGAGCGGGGTCATCTCCAGCTGGAGACCGTTCACCGCGAGCGTCGCGGTGCCCGGCTGGTCGAACCGGAGCGCCGGCGCGCTGCCGGTGGCGTTGACGACGAGATCGTTGCCCTTCGCCGGAATCGGCTGGTTGGGCACGTCGGCGTCGACCTTCACCGTCATCGCGCCCTGGGTACCGGGCATCGTCACGGTCGAGGTCGCCCTCGCGGTGCCCTTGATGGTCTCGGCACCGACGAGACGAAGGCCGTCGGTCGCGGTCTTGCCCGCGTTGGACACCGCGGTGATCTCGATGGCGGGAGTCAGTTTTCCCGTCTCGATCGTCGAAGGCTGGGTGGTCTTGACGGCCACCGAGACGTTCTGGTTGCCGATCAAGGGGAACGGACAGGAGTAGTTCTGCGTGAGCTCGCCCTGGGCGGCGCTACTGGTGCCCGAACCGACCGCGAGGCCCAGGACCACCATGGCCGCCGTGCTCAGTACGGCAATGCCCCCAGTGGCCAGTCTTCGACTACGTTTTCTGTGTTTCACAGGTCACTCTCCAACAGATCGCACGCACCTGGGAAAAACCACACGAGAATTGCTACCCTTCCACCGATTCACCTCGGCGGGGCGCGTGTGCGTTACCGGTATGCCACAGGGAATTAACACATTCGAAGAGCTTGCTGTGCAAGGAAAATCCCGGCCCGCTCAGGGCGAACCGGCAAATTTGTCACCCGTGGCCGATGCGCCGATCGTGAACCTGTCAACCGGGGTCGACCGCTGAAAACCTGATACCGCACAATACGAGATGGTTACTGACCAACAGGGCCGGGAAGCGGACATTCCGCAACCAGGCGCCATCCGGCCGGAAAGCCTTCGCCGGGGCTCACCGTCGTCCGGCGGTCGCCTCGATCAATTCGTAGGCCAGGTCGAACTGGACGCCGTCGGGATTGCCGAGCCCCTTTTCCGCGTACCAGGATGCGTCGGCTTCCGGATGGGGGCCGCTGACCCCGACCCGGCCCTTGCCGTACGGCGCGACGACGACAGCGGCCGTTCCGTTGGGGTAGGTCGCGAGGACGGTGGCGTCGGCACCCTTGTCCAGCAGGACGGCGGGACCGTCCTGGAAGTACATGTGCCGCGGCTTGCCCTGCCAGTCCACCCTGACCACGGTGTCGCGACCGTCGGGGACCGAGGCGCCAGGAGTGTCGGTGTACCCGCGAGTGTCCCCGGGCAGCAGGTCGAAGCCCGGCTCGCGCCCGGCCAGATAGGCACCGAAGCACAGACCCAGGTAGTTGCCGCCGTCGCGCACCCAGTCGCGGATCAGCCCGGCGGAATCGCGCAGATGCCGCCAGGTTCCGTCGAGGTCGGCGCCGCCGCCGGGCTGGACGTACAGCTGCGCTTCGGCCAGAGCGGCACCGGTCAGCGGGTTCTCGGTGCCGGGTCCCACGTACTCGACCCGGAACGGCCGCGGCGCCTGGCGCAGCAGGGTGGCGATCGCCGGCGCGCAGGCGGGGCAGCCCTGCGGTCCACCGTAGACCAGCGCGAGTGGCGGCTCGTCGTCCCGTTCCCCTGCCTCCGACCGGGCACAGCCGGCGGCCAGCAGGGCGGCGGCGGGGAGGATACCGAAGAGCAGCCGACGCCGATCCACAATGGACGGACGATGGCCGGTGTCCGATTCCCTGCCGCGCATGGTTTATGCCTCTTTCTCGCCGGTCCGGGCACTGTGCCGGTTCCACCATTACCCGGAGCCGGTGCGGGACCGTCCGCAGTGGACCGGAGACAGGCCCTTTCGGCCAGAACTGTTTGCTCGATCGTCCGGGGCCGCCTCGACCGTTCGGCCGGCGCCGATCGCGGGCTGCCTTTCCACGCTCGGCCGATCTACCCGAAAGGGCAGTCGCTGCGCGGACGAGCCGTCACCGTGCGAAAAATCAACCACGACCGGCGAACAACAATACGACGTTGCCCTGAGGTGATCCAGATCACAGCGACAGCACCTCATGGCCTCCTCGGACATCTTTGCTGGCGAGTTCGCCAACGACACCGCGAATACCCGAGCACTCATCAAGGGGACTGAAATGGGGATCACCACGAAGGCGCTCCGGCGCGGCACGATGACTGTCGCCACGGTGGCGGCGGTGGGTGCGCTGGGGGCGTGCTCGACCGGACAGCCGGGCAACTCCGCTCCGGCTCCGGCTCCACAGAGCGGCAACGGCGGTGGCGTCGGCGCGGCGCCGAACGCCGGGACCGGCCAGGGCTCGGCCGCGAAGAGCACCCCGGCCGCCGACGGCAGCGGCGGAAGTCACCCCAACTGCGCGAACCTGAAGGTGACGGACAAGACGCCGGACCTGGTCCCCGGCACCACCACGCAGATGCGGTTCCAGCTCCTGCTGACCAACCAGGGCAGCGCACCCTGCGTCGTGCGGGGCTTCCCCGGCGTCCGGCTCGACGGCGCGGACGGCTCCACCTGGGACCTGGCCCGCACCAACGCGGATGTCACCCCGGTGCTGCTCGGCCACGGCGAGCACGCCACCGCCGACCTCACCTACTCCACCGCGGCCCCCATCACCGGCGGCGGTTCAGGGAGCACCGATTCCGGCTGGCACGCCACCACCATGACCGTGACCCCGCCCAACAGCACCAACACCCAGACCCTGGCCTGGGTCGACAGCGTGGGCCTCGCCAAGCAGGACGGCGCGACCCACCCCGGGACCTATGTCGGCCCGGTCCATTCCGCCAAATAACGGTCTCACCACGAGAAGAGAAATCGAGAAAAAGGGGGAAAAACGTGAGCAAGCGAGCCGATTTCTACGACGCTCCGGCGCACGACTATCTGCGTTACTGGGATGGCCGTGACTACGAGAACGCGGCCGAACAGGCCGCGATCCGCCGGCTGTTGCACGGCAGGCGTTTCGCGCACGCCGCCGACGTCGGCGGTGGCTACGGCAGGTTGTGCGTGCTGTTGCAGGAGTTCGCCGACCGCGTGACCCTGGCCGAGCCCAGCAGCAGGCAACTCGACATCGCCGCGAGCTTCCTGGCAGACCATCCCCGCATCGAGCACCGTCAGACGCAGGCCGACGCGCTGGCGTTCGACGACGATTCACTCGACCTGCTCACGATGATCCGGGTGATGCACCACCTTCCCGAGCCCAGCACCGAGTTCGCCGAAATCGCCAGGGTGCTGCGGCCCGGCGGCACCGCCGTGATCGAAGTGGCCAACCTGGCGCACGCCCGCAACCGGGTGCGTTATCTGCTGAAGGGGCGACGGATCCCGCATCTGCCCGTGGACATCCGGTCACCGGAGAACCGGCACGCCGACGAGATCGCCTTCGTCAACCACAATCCACACACGGTCATCGAGCAGCTGACCAGGGCGGGCCTGCGGACCGAACGCGTGCTCTCGGTGTCCAACCTGCGCAGTAGTGCCCTGAAAAAGGTGCTGTCGCACCGGGTTCATGTGGCGGCCGAGGTCGCCAGCCAGCAGATGCTCGCCAGGACCTTCTTCGGCCCCAGCGTGTTCCTGTTGCTGAGCAAGGACTGATCCCGTCTCGAACACGCGACCGCCGAGCCGATCACGCCCCCGGCACACCGAGGGTGTGATCGGTTCGGCGAGATGAGCTGGCGAACTAAGTTCGTGTCGAGCTAGAGTGACCGTCATGCCCGCCGACCCCGGACAGCGCCGCGCCCGGCGCGCGGCCCGCCACGCCCAGCCCGCCGCGGGTTCCACACCGCAAGCCCCGCGGAAGGCGCCCATCACGGCCGACCGGATCACCGACGCCGCGCTGCGGGTCATCGCCACCGAGGGTTACGACGCGCTGACGATCCGCCGGGTCGCCGCCGTGCTCGACACCGGGCCGTCCTCGTTGTACGCGCACATCGTCAACAAGGAGGATCTCGACGAACTGCTCGTCGCCCGGCTCTGCGCCGAGATCGAACTACCCGAACCCGATCCCGATTCGTGGCGGCAGCAGCTCCTCGACGTCTACGCCCAGCTGCGCGACCTGTACCTGAAATACCCGGGCATCCCCCGCGCCGCGCTGGCGATGGTCCCCACCCATCTCGAAACACTGCGGGTCGGCGAAGGAATCCTGGCGATCCTCCTCGCCGGAGGTGTCGAACCGCAGACGGCGGCATGGGCGCTCGACGCGCTCACCCTCTACGTCAGTGCCTACGCCTTGGAGCGCTCACTCCTCCAGCAACGGCGACAACACCACGACGACAGCTGGGTCCTCAGCCGCGACGAGCTGATCGACCGGTTCACCGCGCTGCCCGCCGACCACTTCCCGCACACGCGACGGCACGCGGCCGAACTGACCTCCGGTACCGGACACGACCGGTTCGACTTCACGCTCGCCCTGATCATCGGCAACCTCACCGGCGCATAGCTCGTCCTCGTTCGCGACTGTCCGATGTGGAATCCACACGACGTCATTTGCCGTTGCTACACAACGAATCTCGCGGTCGAAACGGATTAACGGAATCACGATTCGATAGCGGGAGGTAACGAGCCATCGCGAACCTTCGACCTAGGGGCGGACCGCGCGGCATGCGGCCCGTCTCCCGAGGAGCTGGTGATCGATGCGCAGGAACGTCATCGTGAGCGCGGTGCTGACCGTGCTGCTCGCCGCCGGTTGCATCCCCTCGCCCGATCCCGTACCACCACGGCCACCGGTGCCCACCGCACAGGACGCCTGGGTGTCCGCCCTGATCGCCGATGCCCAGCAGGGCAGGGACGCCGACATCACGGTCATCCCGCGCCCGCAGTACGACATGATGCTCACACAACTGCGGCAATGGGCCCCTTCACCGGCCGCCCTGGTCGCCCAGCTCCGTGCGGTGAACCCGCGCTGGCCCGTCACCGCGAGCGATCTGCAGACGTTCACCACCGCCTGGTGCCGGGTGGACGTCGCGGGCTCCACCGACTTCCTGCTCGCCCGGATACCCGGCGCTGGCCTGGCCACCCTGCCCGCGCTGAACCAGCTGCTCGGGGTGCTGGCACAGACCTGCCCCGGCGCCATACCGCAAGCGCTGGACTGGACGAACCAGGTCTTCGTGCACTACACGACGACCAACCAGCGGGCCATCAACGCGATGTCCGTGCCGCGTCTCCCGCCGAACCCTCAGCGATCCGCCGTCCTGAGCGCCATCTCGGGCAAGCTCTGCGACGCACTCCACACCGGGCTGAGCGCCAAGATCGCCGCGAAGATCCGCAACAGCAAGGCGAACTTCCTGGTGACGACCGCACTCGAGGTCGGGATGACCTTCTGCCCGGACGCGGTGCAGGGCATCATCGCCTAGCAAAACGTCCACTGTGGACTTTCGCGCGACACCGCCGAACACGCCGAAGCAACCGTGAACGCGTCACACCATCCGCAGGACGACCTTGCCGAGCTTGCCCGGCGAACCCAGCCGGTCGTAGGCGTCGAGCGCCCGCTCCAACGGGTAGACGCCGTCGATCGGGATCGTGAGCCGTTTCGCCGTGAGGGCACCGAAAAGCCCTTCGCGCACCCGGTTCGCGAGCGTGGTCTTCTCGTTCGTGCTCCTGGCACGGATGGTCGAGCCGAGCACCCGGCCGCGACGCCGCATCAGGTCGAACAACCGCAACGACGCCTCCTCCCCCGCGCCGACACCGATGACGAGGATCCGGCCGTACGGCTTGAGCCACTCCACGCGCCGCAGACAGTCCGGGCCGCCGACCAGTTCGGCGACGATGTCGTACGGGCCGTTCTCCTCCTCCTGGTCCGGAGTCACGACCGTCACCCCCGGCGCCAGCTCGCGAACCCCGTCGTGCAGCTCCGCGCGACGCACGCTCGCGACGACCTCGGCCCCGGCAAGCGCGGCGACCTGCACCATCGCGGTGCCGACCCCGCCCGCGGCACCGGTGACCAGCACCCGCTCGCCGAGCCGCACCCCGGCCTGGTCGACCAGCCCGTCCCATGCGGTGCTGAACGCCTCGGGGAACCCGGCCGCGTGGACGTCGTCGACCGTGTCCGGGACGGGCAGCAGCAGACCCGCGGGAACCGCGAGCCGCTCGGCGTGCCCGCCACCGCCCACCACCGCCATCACCCGGTCCCCCTGGCCCCAGCCGGAGACCTCCGGGCCGGTCTCCTCGATCACCCCGGCGATCTCCAGCCCGGGAATGTCCGCGGGCCAGCCTGCCGGGGCCGGGTAGGTGCCCCGCGCCTGCTGCAGATCCGCCGCGTTCAGCCCGGCCGCGTGGATCCGGACGACCACCCGGTCCCCCGCGGCGACCGGCTCGGCCACCTCGTCGAGGGCGAACCGGCCGTCCGTGATCCTTACCGCACGCATGCGCCTTCACTCCTTTCGACCGCCTCGGGCGGTGTCTCCGTGCTCGCCCCGGGTGCCGGGAACCGGTTGGCGGGCAAGCGTTTTCCCACCGCCCACAGTACGGGTCAGGCGCGCTTGCCGAACTTCGAGCGGGCCCAGAGGTAGCCGGCGACGGCGATGCCGAGCGACCAGGCGATCGCGGCCAGGGTCTGGCCGATGTTCGGGACGCCGGTGAAGAACCCGCGCAGGGATTCGATGATCGAAGTGAAGGGCTGGTACTTCGCGAATTCCCGGATGCCGGGGCCCATCTTGTCGGCGGGGACGATCGCGCTGCTGAAGAACGGCAGCATGATCAGCGGCACGGTGGCGAAACCCGCGGACTCCTGCGTCTTCGCTGCCAGGCCGGAGGCGACGGTGAGCCAGCTGACCGCGAGGACCACCAGCAGGAGCACGCCGACGGCGGCGAGCCACTGCGCGAAGGACGCGGACGGGCTGAAACCGAACAGGAAGGCCACCCCGAGGATGGCGGCCAGCGCGAACGTGGTGCGCACCATGGTGGCGACCACGTGCCCGGTCAGGACGGCGCCGCGGGAGACGTCCATCACCTTGAAGCGGTTGATGATGCCGGTGGTCATGTCGGAGTTGACCGCGACCGCGGTGGCGGACAGGCCGTAGGCGATGGCCATCATGAGCATGCCAGGCGTGGCGTAGTCGATGTAGTCGCCGCCACCGACGTTGAACGCGTCGCCGAGGACGTACACGAACATCAGCATCATGATGATCGGCATCAGGATCGCGTTGAACACCGCGACCGGGTTGCGCAGGGTGTGCTTGAAGTTGCGGCGAAGCATGATCGCCGAAGCGCTGCTCATCGGAGGGCCTCCGTCTGGGTCTCGGTGCTCGAATGACCGGTGAGGGAAAGGAAAACGTCGTCGAGGTCCGGCATCCGCACGGTGAACTCCTCGACCTCGATGGCGTACTCGTCGAGCCGGTCCAGCAGGGAGCGCAGCGACTTGTTGCCGCCGTCGCTGGGCACCCGCAGGACGAGGCTCTCCGCGTCGGGCGTGGAGCCGGTCAGCACCCGGGCCGCGGCGTCCAGGTGCGTGGTGCTCGCGAACCGCAGCTGCACGTGGCCGCCGGGGATCTGGCGCTTCAGCTGCCCCGGGGTGCCCGCGGCGACCAGCTTGCCCTGGTCCAGCACGGCGATCTGATCGGCGAGCTGGTCGGCTTCTTCGAGGTACTGGGTGGTGAGGAAGATGGTGATGCCGTCGGCCGCCAGCTCACGGACGATCGTCCACATCGTACGGCGGCTGCGCGGGTCCAGACCGGTGGTCGGCTCGTCGAGGAAGATGATCCGCGGCCTGCCGACCAGTGTCATCGCCAGGTCGAGCTTGCGGCGCATCCCACCGGAATACGTCGACGCGCGCTTGTCGGCCGACTCCTCCAGATCGAACCGCCGCAGCAGGTGCTCGACGACGTTCTGGCCCTCACTTCCCTTGAGGCGGTGCAGATCCGTCATCAACCGCAGGTTTTCGCGGCCGGTCAGCAGCTCGTCCACCGAGGCGAACTGACCGGTGACGCCGATGGCCGAACGGACCTTCCTGGTCTCGGTCGCGACGTCGTAGCCGGCGACGCGCGCCGTCCCACTGTCCATTTTGAGCAACGTGGTCAGCACGTTCACGGTCGTGGTCTTGCCCGCTCCGTTCGGGCCGAGCAACGAGAAGATCGTCCCCGCACGCACATCCAGATCGATGCCGTCGAGTACGACTTTGTCCTTGTAGGCCTTCTTGAGCCCCGAGGTCGTAATCGCTGAACTTGTCATGGCAGCGACTTTGCCCAGCCGCCCTGACACCGCCCTGTCCCTGCCCTGACACGGGCTCTGACACGGCGTTCTCCCTGGTTCAGCGAGCGAGCACGGCCTCGGCCAGCTTGTGCCAGTCCGCTTTCGCACCCTCCTGCGTCACCTCGGCGAACCGCGTGTCCCCGAGGCGTTCCCGCGCGGCCCGCTCGATCCGGGCCGCGTCCGGCTGGGAACGATCCGGCAGCCCCCGCACCGCGGTGCTCGCCGCGAGCAGCCGCGCCGCCTGTTCGTACTCTTCGCGACGCAGTGCCAGGTCCGCGATCCCGACGAGGACACCGGCGATCAGCGGTGCGTGCCCGCCTTCCGCGGCCGCCTGGAAGGCCGCGACCCGATGCTCCCTGGCCTTGCCGAGATCCTCGGCGAGGTAGCCGAGCAGGTCCTGGGTCACAGCGCGGACCTGCGCCCGCTCGGCGTTGTCGCCCAGTAAAGCCGTCGCGACGTCGAGTTGCCGCCTCGCCTGCTCGGCGTCGCCGCCGCACCGCGCGAGCTCGGCCTTCGCCAGTGCCAGCTCGACCAGTGCCTCCGGCCAGGCGACCCGTTCCGCGTACCGCTGCGCGGCCGCCATGGCGGCCGCGCTCGCTTCCAGATCCCCCAGTAACCAGGACAACTGCGCCTGCCGCGAGCGCAGCGGCACGACGTCCTCGATGGCGCCGACCTCGGTGACGACCGTGATCGCGTGTTCGTAGTACTCGCACGCACCGGCGAAATCGCCCCGCATCGCGACCCGGGGCGCCAGTTCGCTCAGTGCGAACGAAATCCCCCACCGATCACCGAGCGCGCGGAACTCGGCCAACGCCGTTTCGAGGTACGCCTCCGCCTCAGGTCCCTCGTGGCCGAGCGTGATCCGCGTCTTGCCGAGGTGCAGCCGGGCGAGGGCACGCACCCACGGGTCCTCGTCGTCCAGCACGGGTTCCCACGCGGACAGGAAGTCCTCCGGCGCCCGCACCATGCGTTCCAGCGCGGGCACAACTCCCAGCGCCGGGTGATACCCGCCCGGAATCCGCCTGCTGATTTCGTAGACCTTGTGGATCCACTCCGCCGCCTCGTTCTGGTCGCTCCGCCCGGAAACCACGAACATGGAGACGAAGGCGTACACCACGGCCCGGATCTCGTCGGCCACCTCGCCGGGCAACGCGACGGCCGCCATGATCAGCTCGTTGCCCTCGGCCTTGTGCCCGCCGAGCCACCAGTACCAGCCCGCGGCGGCGGCGAGCCGCATCGCCCCGTCCGCCTCCCCGGCGGCGAGCGCACCCCGCATCGCGGCGGCGATGTTGTCGTGCTCGGCCTCGAGCACGGCGAGCCATTCCAGCTGATCGGCACGGCGAAGCCGCGGCTCCGCGGTTTCGGCGAGTTCGGTGAAGTACGCGAGATGCGCATGGCGCGTCGCGTCCGCTTCCCCCGCCTCCGCCAGCCGCTGCTCGGCGTACTCCTTGATCGTGCCGAGCATCCGGTAGCGCGGCGCTTCCTCGCCTTCGGTGACCACCAGCGATTTCTCGGTCAGCGTGGTCAGCAGTTCGAGCACGTCGGCATTCTTCCCGCAGACCCGCTCGGCCGTCTCCAGGCTCGCCCCGCCGGAGAACACCGACAGCCTGCGCAGGATCACGCGTTCGGCGTCGGTGAGCAGCTCCCAGCTCCAGTCGATCACCGCGCGCAACGTCCGGTGCCGCGGCAGCGCGGTCCGGCTGCCCCCGGTCAGCAGCCGGAACCGGTCGTCGAGCCGGTGGGCGAGCTGATCGAGGGACATGGTGCGCAGCCGGGCCGCGGCGAGTTCGATCGCCAGCGGCATCCCGTCCAGTGCCCGGCAGACACGCGCCAGCATGCGGACGTCGGTGGCGACGTCCTTGCGTACCGCACCGGCCCGGTCTCGCAGCAACCGGACGGCCGGAGCGGACTCGATCTCGGCGGGATCGGCGTCTTCCGCCGGCAGGGCCAGAGGCGCGACCTGCCACAATGCCTCACCGGTGATGCCGAGGGGCTCCCGGCTCGTCGCGAGGATCCGCAGCCGGCGGCATTCCCCGAGCACCCGATGGGCGAACGTCGCGGCGGACTCGATCACGTGCTCGCAGTTGTCCAGGATCAGCACCATGTCCCGGTCGCGCACCGCGGCGGCGACCCGCTCCACCGGCTCCGTGTCCGGCGCCTCGCCGAGCAGTGCGTCCCGCAGCCTGAGCGCGGCCAGTACCGCCGATGCGACGTCTCCCTCGGCGCTGATGGGCGCGAGCTCGACCAGCCAGGCGCCGTCCGGCAGGTCCCTGAGCAGCGTGCGCGCGGTTTCGGTGGCCAGCCGGGTCTTCCCCGAGCCGCCCGGCCCGATCAGGGTGACGAGCCGATGCCCGGCGAGGAGTTCGCGGACCGCGGCGACGTCGGTGTCCTTGCCGACAAAGCTGGTCAGCTCGGCACGCAGGTTGGTCTTCGGAGTCTCCTCCCGCCGCCCCAGCTCGCCCCGCAGCAGCGCGACGTGCAGTGCGGACAGTTCCGGTGCGGGGTCGACACCCAGCTCGTCGGCCAGGGTTTCCCTCAGTCGCTCGTAAACACGCAGCGCATCGGTGTCGCGACCCGTCGCGACGAGAGCCCGCATCAGCGCGGCGACCAGCCGTTCCCGCACCGGATGCGCGGCCACCAGATCGGTCAGTTCCGTGACCAGATCGGCACCACGGCCGAGCTCGATCTCCGCGTCGAACCGGTCCTCCATGGCCGCCAGGCGCAGCCCTTCGAGCCGGGTGACCGCGGCGTCGAACGCCGCGCTCTCCTGCAGGCCGACGTCCTGCATGGCCGCACCACGCCACAGGGCGAGGGCCTCGCGCAGCAGCCGGGGGTCCTCGTCCTTGCGGGCCCTGCCGATGAGCCGTTCGAACCGCACGGCATCGACGGCGTCGGGCTCCACCCGCAGCCGGTAGCCGTCCGGCTGCCCGTCGACGACCCCGTCCGGTAGCGCTTTCCTTAGCCGGGAAACCAAGCGCTGCAAGGCATTCGCCGCGTCGGCGGGCGGCTGTTCGCCCCAGATCCAGTCGACGAGCGTCGCCTTCGGGACCACCCTGCCCGGGTCGAGCGCGAGGGCGGCCAGCAGCCCGCGCAGCCGGGCGCCCGGCACGTCGGCCGCACCGCCGTCGTCCGCGCGTACTTCGAATGGCCCCAGTATCCCGATCTGCACCCGGCCGATTTTGCCATGGGCGACGTCCGGGGCTCCGGCCGCTGGCCCGGCTCGACCGGTGTCAGGGGCGTGTCAGGCAGGTGTCAGTCCGCTCGGCGACTGTGGTCACAACACCGCCACGAAAGGAAATCCGATGAGCCAGACAGTCGACATCCCGCACGGTCTCCCGATGGAGCGCGACGCGGGCCCGTTCGACCCGCCCCGCGAGATCACCCGGCTGCGCGAGGCCCGCCCGGTCAGCCCGCTGATCTTCCCGGACGGCCACGAGGGCTGGCTCGTCACCGGCTACGACGAGGTCCGCCGGCTGATGGCCGACACGCGGTTCAGCTCCCGTCAGGACATCGGCGTCGTCCGCGTGCCGTTCGAGACGCCCGGTATGCCCGCTCCGACCGAACCGTCGCCGACGATGCCGGGCGTGTTCGTCGCCATGGACCCGCCGGACCACACGCGGCTGCGGCGCAAGCTCACCGGCGCCTTCACCGTCCGGCGCATGAAGCAGCTCGAAGCACAGATCGTCGAGATCGCCGAACGGCAGCTGGACCACGTCGCGAATCTCACTCCGCCGATCGACCTGGTCAAGGAGTTCGCGCTGCCGGTGCCGTCGCTGGTGATCTGCGAGCTGCTCGGTGTCCCCTACGCCGACCGGGAGACCTTCCAGGCCAACTCCGCCCAGTTCCTGGTCAAGGACCAGACCCTCGAAGAGAAGATGACCGCGCTCGTCGCGCTGAACACCTACCTCGCCGAGCTGGTCACGAGCAAGCGTGCCGACCCGGTCGACGACATCCTCTCCGATCTGGCCCGCGACGAGGACCTCAGCGTCGAGGAACTGACCGGCATGGCCTTCCTGCTGCTGCTCGCCGGCCACGAAACCACCGCCAACATGCTGGCGCTGGGCACCTTCGCGCTGCTGGAACACCCCGAGCAGCAAGCAGAACTGCGCGCCGACCCGGACCTGATGCCCGACGCCGTCGAGGAACTCCTGCGCTATCTGTCCATTGCGGACATCTTCTACCGCTACGCCACCGAAGACCTCGAACTCGGCGGGGAAACCATCCCCGAGGGATCGACCGTCGTCGTCTCGTTGCTGGCCGCCAACCGCGACCCCCGGCGCTTTGAAAACCCCGACACTCTCGACCTCCATCGCAAGGCCCGCGGTCACCTGTCCTTCGGCCACGGCGTCCACCAGTGCCTCGGCCAGCAACTGGCCCGCATCGAAATGCGCGCGGGTTTCGCCGGACTGCTGCGGCGTTTCCCGAGCCTGAAGCTCGCGATCCCCGCCGACGAGGTGAAACTCAAGACCGACATGAACATCTACGGCGTCCACGCGCTCCCGGTCACCTGGTGACATCCTCGGCCGCCCCCCCCCCCCCAGTTAAGCCGGGGGCGGGGGGGGCCGCCACACCAATAGGGAAAACACATATCCACGCCTGGGC
>NZ_JBHYIK010000069.1:46342-50160 GCF_042739735.1 Amycolatopsis sp. NPDC059027
AAACAACTCGCCCGTCCCCGCGCACCGGGACCCCGGGTCACAACCCGGCCCCCCCCCCCCCCCACTTACCCCCGGGGGGGGGGGCGGACCGACACTCCTATCGGAACAACCGATCGCCAGGCGTGGCCATCCGATGGGTGGCGCCGTGCCTGCTCACCCAGGTACGGATGGCGGCGATGGACTGGGAGCACTGCCAGCCGTCGTTGTACTCGGTCACCTGATCCTTGGCCCAGCCGGCGATGATGCCGTTGACGCCCGCTTCGCCCAGCAGTTTGTCGACGTACCAAGGATCGTTGTAGTCGGTCGTCCACGAGAACGTCGCCGCGAGGGAACCGGAGTCGCGGTACTTGGCGGCCTTCTTCAACTCCGAGCAGGTGTAGTAGCCGGGCTCCGTGCAGTTGCCGAATCCCTTCCTGATGTCGGAATCGCCGTAGTCCATCGCCCGGCGGCCGTTCGGCAGTCCCGCGCCGTGCTTGGCGTAGACGCCCTGCGCCGTGGCGAGCGACCCGGTGGTGGTGATGCCCTCGAGCTTGCCGAGCCTGCCCTGCAGGCTCTGCCAGCCACGCCCGCCCACATCCGGCGTGGCGCCGCCGTGGTACTCGTAGAATCCGTACAGCACCTGGATTCCCGCCGCCGTCAGTTTCTGTGCCTTGTCCCGCAAACCGGCGACACTGCACGCGCGGTTGGGTTGTTCCCCGCAGTAGTTGGGATCCTTGATGTCCAGCCACACCAGTGACAGCCGCCGTCCCGCGCGTGCCTCGGACACGATCAGGTCGAAGACGCTGTCGGCACTGGGCCCGTGGCGAGTTTCGCCCGCCGAGGAACAATCGTGGTAGGCACGCCATTCGTTCGGGTTGTACCAGGAGCACATGTCGATCTCGACGGCGTTGGCACCGTGCTTGAGCGCGGCACGCACCCCGTCCAGGGTGTCGACGCGGTGCGCGATCGCATACACCGGCCGCTGTCCGGCGGCCGTGGCCGGGGAAACACCGAAGAATCCGGCCCCGAGGACCGCGCACACTGTCGTGAGGACCGCCCGGCGTCGTCCGTGTCCTCTCTTGGTAAAGCTCCGCTGACTCGCCTTCATGACACCTCGCTTCACGTAGTGTCCTGCGTCACACGAGCACACCGAGGGTCCAGCGCCGCCACCGGGAAGACCAGCCTCTGCCAGCGACTTTGCCCGACCTTACGGCCGTTCTTGCCCGGAAAGCTCAGCCGTTCGGCCGATCGGACGAGCGGTCCACTGTGGAGTGACGCGCCGGTTGCCGCTGGCTGTGTAACCCCTCCCGTATCTCCTTCTCGGCGGAGGTATCAGCCGAGCGAGAAGGAGCAGCCGCATGTCAGGGAGAATCGGCTTCGTTGTGGCAAGCGTGGTGACGTTGTCCGTGACCGGAAGCCTGGCCGTCGCACCACGCGCGATGGCGGCCACACCGCGTTACACGCTGACCGTCGGCCCGGACGCGGTCCAGCGGTACACGGGGATCAACGACAACGGCGACATCATCGGCGTCGGCCAGCAAGCCGGGGCGCAGAACGGGGAAGGCTTCGTCCTCAAGGCGGGCACGAACACGCCGACGTTCCTGTCGACGGCGGCCGACCCGGGCAACACGCGGCAGTTCACCACCCCGCACGCGATCAACACCCACGGGGCGGTGGCCGGGGACGTCTTTCCGTCCGGCAGCGCGAACATCCGCCGGGCCACCAGGTGGCCGACGCCGGGCGCCAGCGGCGTCGACCTGGGAGTGGACCCGAACCAGCCCTTCTTCGACGTCGAGGCCACCGGAATCAACGACACCGGCCTGATCGCGGGCAGGACCGTGGATCCGGCCAGCAAGGTCACCGCATGGACGGTGAGCGGGTCCACGATCACCAGGCTGCCCAGCCTTCCCGGCGGACGGCAGGCGAGGGCTCTCGCGGTGAACAACACCGGTCTGGTGGTGGGCTCGTCGGCCAGTTCGGCGTCCGCGGTGTCCGCGTCCGCGTGGCAGAACGGTCAGGTCAGGAACCTGGGCGCGTTGCCGGGCGGCGATTTCGCCGAGGCCGACGCCGTCAACTCGGCAGGCGTCGCCGTCGGCGTCTCCAACACGACACCGAGTGGGGACGGCGTCGACCTGCACGCGGTCAAGTTCTCCGGCGGAACGGTGACCGACCTGAACATCCCGGGTACGAGCACGCTGGCCAACGCCACCGCCACCGGGATCAACGACAGCGGCGTGATCGTCGGCGCGCTGCCCAACGGCGGCGCGTACGTCTACCGGAACGGGGTCGCCACCGACCTGAACACGCTGATCCCGGCCAACTCGGGATTCCGCATCGTCAACGCGACCGGGATCAACGACAAGGGCGCGATCGTCGGCGTGGCAAGGAAAGGATTCGGCGGGCGTACCTTCGGCGTCCTGCTCACCCCGGCCGCGTGACCGTGTTCTTCGGGCGTCAAGCACACCACCGACGCCGGAGAAGCCCGCAACCACACCGAAAAAGCCGTCCAGCGCACCGTCCCACTCGCCATGATCACCCAAAGCCTCGTGATCATCTGGTACCACCTCGCAGGCCACTCACCCCGCGCCACAGCAGCACACCGAGCCCGCGCACCCTGGTACACAACGAAAAACACCCCAGCCACCACGACATGGTCACCAAGCTCCGCCGCGTCCTCATTGCAGCCCAATATCGTGCCGACCCAGCCCAACCACCAACCCCCGAACAAATCCACACCATACACCTAGCCTGGGAAAACACCGCCGCATAACTGCGAAAGCCGAAGCCATCAGTTCACCCGATCGTGTCGAACACATGTTCTATCAGCTGCGGTATGATGGTGACGTGTCCGAGAACCTGTCCACTCTGGAACCGCCACAGGAGCTGTGGCGGCGATCCGGTCGTGAACTCGCCGACGAGGTGCGTACCCGACTGGAATCCCTGTGGCGCTTGGACGCCGAGCTTGGCCAGTACCTCATGGAGATCGAGACACGTGGTGTGTCCGAGCTGTACGGCTATGGGTCGACAGCAGCATGGTTCGCGCACATGGCACGAATGTCGCGGAGTGAAGCCAAAAAATACCTCGACCGCGCCCACGGACTGAACCCCGGCCGCAACATCGACGGTACCGAACTCCCCGCCACCGCACCAGCAACGCGTGCCGCCGCACTCGACGGTGAGATCGGCCCGCACCACAGCGACCGGATCCTCCACTTCCTCAAGAAGGTCCCCGCTTTTGTGTCCGACGAGGACAGAAGCAGCGCCGAGAAAATCCTCGTCGAACTCGCCCGCCACGCCACACCACAGGAAGTAGTCAAGGCCGCAGACGAAATCCTGGCCCGCATGGACCAGGACGGAAAAGAACCAAAAGACCCAGACCCACCGGAACGGAAGCCCGAGTTACGGTTGCGGCAGCGCAAAGACGGCTGGTACGACATCGACGGCCAACTCGACCCCATCACCGGCACCCGCCTCAGCACCATCCTCGACCCTCTCGCCACCCCACGGCCCGCCGGAGAAGACAAGTGGCCGGATCTGCGGTCGCCGTCCCAGCGGTACGGGGAAGCCTTCGGCGAAGCCATCGCCATGCTCGCCAACGTGCCCGACGTCCCCGGCGGCGACCGCGCCCAACTCCTGGTCACCGTGACACTGGACGACCTGAAATCGAAGCTGGGCACCGCCTGCCTGGACATGGTCTCGCAGATCTCCGCGACCGAAGCCCGCATGCTCGCCTGCGACTGCCACGTCATCCCCGCCGTCCTCGGCACCAAAGGCGAACCCCTCGACCTCGGGCGCGCCAAGAGACTCGTCACCCCAGCACTACGGAAAGCGCTGGTAAT
>NZ_JBHYIK010000070.1:0-2741 GCF_042739735.1 Amycolatopsis sp. NPDC059027
ACCCCGATTTTATTTTTTCCTGGGGGTGTGGTTTTTGTTTAAACTCCACAGCAATTCGGGCGTCTGACGCCCGTAAGGTGGCCTTAACGGCATGTGTCCTTTGTGGATGGCGAGGCGCGATCCGCTCGGGGTCATGCGCCTCAATGTGGCGTTCGGTGCTCCGCCCTTGCCCCACCACCACCCTCAACGGAGACGCTTCGCGTCCAGCCTTACCGCACGCACCCAATGCCACATTGGGGCGTTCGAGCCGCCTCGGGAGCGGAGCCGGAAGCGGGTCAGGAGAACCAGTCGCGTTCCGAGAGGTCTTCCTCCTCGTCACCCTCGTCACGACGGTGCCGTCCCGGACGCGGCGGAGCGGCCCGGCCGCCCGGGGCCTCAGCGGCGGGCGGAGCGGAGCCGGGTTCGATTTCCTCCGCCTGGCGGACGGAGGCGTCCAGCGCGGCGACCACGCCGGGGTCGCGATCCAGCTTGCCCTGCAGGTAGTCGGTCCAGCCGAACTCGCCGCGTTCGACGCGCCGCGCCAGCTCCCGCCATTCCGGCGGCGCCTTGTCGCTCGACGCGTACTGCTTCATCATTTCGGCTTCTTCGGGCGTCACCGGACGTTCGTTCGACTCGACCTCGTAGAGCGTCCGGTCGGCTTCCGCCATGGCCGTCTCGGCCTGGTCCGCGGCGTCGTCGAGCGTGTGCTCGGCGGCGACCATGTCGTCGGTCTTCCAGTTCAGCGCCCAGTTCGGCAGCTGTGCCATGGTCTCCCCCTAGTGTGCTTCCTGGCCGTATTTGTCGAGATCGCCGAGCTTCTTGTCGATGTCCTTGGCGGAGTCGTCGACCTGCTTCCGCTTTTCGTCCATGTCCTTTTTGGCATCCCGGAACTGCCTGCCCAGCTGCACCGCGTCGTGGGTGTTGTTGACCTCGGGCACTTTCCCGATGGCTTCCTTGATCGTGTCGATGTTCTTCAGGTAGCCCTCGATGCCCTGGACCAGCTTCTTGAGCGAGTCGTACAGCCCGATCACCGTCTGGATGAGACTGACGATTTCCTGCGCCTCGTGAACATACGGCGTGTCTTCGAAACCGCTCGCGACCCAATCGAAGATCGACCACAGCTGACCCCAGCCGGGAATCACCTTCTTGGCCAGTTTTCCCAGGAGATCGAAGATCTTCTCGAGCAGCTGGACACCCCGGGTGGCGAGTTTGATCGAGACGTCCGCGAGTTTGTCGAACCCCTTCTTCATCCATTTGCAGCACTGTTCCGCGACATAGAGCGCGCCCGTCCAGACACTTTGGACGAGGCCGTTGAACGCGTCCGCCGCCTCGCCCTGCCAGTCGGTCTCGACGAGTTTCGCGCTGTTCTGGCCGAGGTTCCCGGCGATCGTCCAGTACATGTCCCCGGTGGTGGCCCACGCGTCGCCGTTGGCCCTGATCCGGTTGAAATCCCCGGTCAGCGGCTTGATCAGCAGGTCGAACAGATCCTTGTCGCCGGTGCCGACCATCGGCCCGATGATGTGCTGGTAGATCCAGTTGACCGCGCCCGCGATCGGGAAGTTCCCGCTGACCACGTCCCCGAGATGAGTGGTCGCCACCTCGGGCACCTTGGGGTTGATCGCTTCGACGTCCTTCCAGTCGCCGTAGACGTTCGGCGTGCTGTCGTAGGCGGTCGCCATGTCAGGAGCCACCGCCCGCTTCCGTGACCGTGCCGGCGGCCTGGTAGTCGACCTCGCCATAGGCGTGTGCCGCGGTCTGGACTCCCATGGCCAGGCCGCACAATTTCTCGTCGAACTGCTTGTTCACTTCGACGCACACGCTGTTGAGCAGATCCATCGCCGCCTGCAGTGGTTCGAGCAGCCCGGTGAAGCCGGATTTGTTGGTCGGCTCGTCTCTGATGTACGACTGCACGGTGGAAAAGTCGTCGGCGACGGCAGTGAGATAAACGCCGAACTCGTACATCCGCGTAACGTGGCTTTTCACGTGAATCCCCTTGTCGGCGGCCCCTTTCGGCGCAGTATGTGCACCCGCCGACGGGGTGTCAACTCGAACTCCGACGCCGATTGGCGCGGGCTGTTAGCATCCCCGGCATGCTGAGGGTCGATCGCGCTTTCGCCGCCGGGATACTGGGCTTGTCGCTACTGTGCGCGTCGTGTTCCGGCGATTCGGGAACGGCGACCACACCGAGCGGTTCCGCGTCCTCGCCCGCTTCGAGCACGCCGGCCAATCCCGGATCCAAGCCGGATTGCGCCACCCTGGTGACCCAGCAGGAGGCCCAGTCCGCCGTCGGCAAGCCGCTGACCAGGGACGAGACCACCACCAAGCCACCCACCGCCTGCGGCTATTCCACTTCGGACGGTGGGCTGGTCGGTATCCGCTATCTGACGGTGTTCCCGGTCGGGCAGGGCGTCGCGACCAAGTTCGAGGGCCGCACCGCGCTGCTCGGCGACTCCTCGCAGAAGCAGCCCCCACAGTGCGCGCTGTACGTGCAGCTGGGCAGCGGCCCGGACACGCTGGCCGTCACGGTCCGGGCCATCACGAACCCCGATCTCTGCTCGGCGGCGAAGAGCCTCGCCCACACCGCGCTCTCCCGGCTGCCCGCCGCCTGACAAATACCCGTTCGAGTGATTTCCCGACGCGAGCTGAAGGGGGGGGTTGGCCCCAGCGGGTGGGGGGAAAGACCCCACAGCCCCCCCCCCGCGGGGTGGGGGGGGGGGGGCCCCCCCAACCCCCCGCGCCCCCCGGGGGGGGCCAACCCACCC
>NZ_JBHYIK010000070.1:2751-12171 GCF_042739735.1 Amycolatopsis sp. NPDC059027
AAAAAACAACATCGAGAGTTTGTTTGCTCCTCGCGCTGTCGGTGGGTATACTCGCCTGTGGCGGTCGCCACACCCCCCCCCCTTCAGCCCAGCCCGGGCTAGTAGCTGCGGGGCGTCCAGACGAACCCGTCGTCCACCCTGGTCTTCGACGAACCGACGATCAGCAGGCAGCGCATGTCCACAGTGGACGGATCGAGCCCGCCCAGCGTCGTCACGCGGACGTCCTCCTCCGGCCCGCCGACGTCACGGGCGACGACGACCGGAGTGTCCGGGGACCGGTGCCGCAGCAGCACATCGCGGGCGTCCGAGAGTTGCGTCTTCCGGGTGCGCGAGGCCGGGTTGTACAGCGCCAGCACGAGATCCGCGGCACCGGCGGCGTCGAGCCGGCGTTCGATGATCTCCCACGGCTTGAGGCGATCGGACAACGAGAGCACGCAGTAGTCGTGTCCCAGCGGGGCACCGACCTTCGACGCGGCGGCCTGCGCGGCGGTCACGCCCGGCACGATCCGCACCCGCACCCCGGCGCCGTGCCCTGCCGAGACCTGCTCCAGCACGGCGGAGGCCATCGCGAACACCCCGGGATCGCCGGAGGACACCACCGCGACCCGCGCTCCCCCGGCGGCCAGTTCGAGGGCCTCGACGGCCCGGTCGGCCTCGACGCGGTTTCCCGACGCGTGCCGTTGCTGGCCCGCGCGCTGCGGGACGCGGGCGACGTACGGGCCGTATCCCACGATGTGCTCGGCGGCCGCCAGTTCGGCTTCGGCCTCCGGGGTCAGCCACCGCGGCCCCGCCGGGCCGAGCCCGACCACGACCACCTCACCGCCGGTGACCTGCTCGGCAGGCGGCGCAGGGGTTTCCGCGGGCTCACCGTCCACACGGGACGCATAGGCCGGGCTGGGCAACAGGGCCAGTGAGAAGTACGGCACCGACTCGGGGTCGACGTCCGCGAACGGCGCCACTCGCTGCTGTCCCCAGGTCGCGCGTTCGATGTACCAGGCGTCGTCGAGTTTCCCCGCCTCGGCCAGCGCGTCACGCACGTTGCCGAAGGTCCGGCCCAGCTTGAGTACCGCGGCGGCCTCGGTGTCGGCGAGGCGCCGGGCGAGTTCCGGCGCGGGCAGCGTGCCGGGCAGCACGGTGAGCACCTCGTCGCGTTGCACCAGCGGACGACCCAGCACCGACGACGCCGCGCTCACGGACGTGACGCCCGGGACCACGGTCGCTTCATAGCGCCCGGCGAGCCGCTCGTGCATGTACATGTACGAGCCGTAGAAAAACGGATCGCCCTCGCACAGCACGACGACGTCGCGCCCGGCGTCGAGGTGTTCGGCGAGCCGTTTCGCGCTCAGCTCGTAGAAGTCCGCGATCGCGCCCTCGTACCCGCCGGGGTGATCGGTGGTTTCGGTGGTGACCGGGTAGACCAGCTTCTCCTCGATCTGCCCCTCGCGCAGGTAGGGCTGGGCGACCGAGCGCGCGATACTGCGGCCGTGCCGCGCGCTGTGGTAGGCGATCACATCGGCCTCGTTGATCAGCCGCGCGGCCTTGACCGTCATGAGTTCGGGGTCGCCGGGGCCGAGGCCGACGCCGTACAGCTTTCCCAAGGTGACGCTCATTCGACGACGCTCGCGAGTGCGTTGATCGCCGCGACCGCCATGGCACTGCCGCCCCGCCGTCCGTGCACGACCAGATACGGCGCGGGCGCGTGCTTCGCCAATTCCACTTTGGACTCCACAGCGCCGACGAAGCCGACCGGGACGCCGATGATCGCGGCAGGCGCCCCGATACCCTCGTCGAGCAGTTCCAGCAGCCGGAACAACGCGGTCGGCGCGTTCCCGATCGCCACCACGGACCCGGGGAGTTTGTCCCGCCACAGCTCCAGCGCGGCGGCCGACCGCGTGGTGCCCAGCCGCTCGGCGATCCCCGGCACGCTCGGATCGTCCAAAGTGCACAGAACCTCGTTGGCGGCAGGCAGCCGTTTGCGGGTCACCCCGCTGGCGATCATCTTGGCGTCGCACAGGATCGGCGCTCCGGCTTCCAGTGCCGCGCGGCCCGACTCGACGACGTCGAGCGTGTACCGCAGGTCGTCGACCAGATCGACCATCCCGCAGGCGTGGATCATCCGCACCGCGATGCCCGCGACGTCGTCGGGCAGGATCGCCAGATCCGCCTCCTCGCGGATCGTGGCGAACGAGTGCCGGTAGATCTCGGCCCCGTCCCGGAGGTAATCGATCACGTGTTTCCCTTTCGTACCGCCATTTCGCCCAGCTGCTCCACCGGGACCCAGGTGCCGTCGACACGGTAGCCGCCCTCGGCGGCCACGACGTCGAGATGTGACCGGGACGGCTTCCCGCAGCGCCGCTCGCACCCCGAAACGTGCGCCCGCACATCGCCGGGCAACCGGACGGCGTCGGCACGGACGTCGGCACGGGACTTCGCGCAGCCGGGACGTCCGACGCACGCGCTGACCCCCAGCCGCGGATCGGCCGGATCGGTCAAGAACCCCGCCCCCGCCAACGCTTTCCGCGCGTTCGCGCCGACCCCTGGCAGCACGATCGTGCGCCATGGCGTCACCACGGCGTGCTCCGCGACGTCGGCCAGCAGGCGCAGTTGCGTGGCCGTCAGCTGCCCGAAGCGCGGGGCCGCCCCGATCGCGTCGCCGTCGTTCCCCTGCACCGCGCCGATCCGGTCGTCCGGGGCGCCTTGCCATGACGTCGGAGCCGTGCGCGTACCGAAGTCCAAGGCCAAGAGCAGCGTCGAGGGATCGTCGAGTTCCCCGACCCGCCAAGCGGTTTCGCGCGTCTCGGCGAACGCGGCCGCGAGCGCCACCAGCGCGTCGACAGCGCTTTCGCGCGACACACGCACACCGGTGTCCTCGCCGGCGAGTAGCACCGCGCCTTCCTCGGCGCTGACGGCGATCCAACAGACGTCCGGTGCTTCGCCCGCGACGTCGCCCCGGCCGTCATCGAAGGCGAAGAGGAACCGGCCGGGCAGCGAGGCCAGGTCCGGCCGGGCGCAGACGGCGTCGTCCAGCGCTGCGGCGAGCCCGCGTACGTCGGCAAGCCCACCGGAGATCCCGCTCCACGGCGAGGCGAGGACATTCCGCACCCGCTCATGCGTCAGCGAAGGCAGCAACCCGGCGTCGCTCAACCGCGACTGGAGCCCGGGGCGGATCACCGCCCGGAGCTGGACGTTGCCGCGCGAGGTCAGGTGGACGTCGCCGTCGCCGCACGCGGTGGCGGCGTCGGCGAGGGCACGCAGCTGCGCCGGGGTCACGGCCCCGCCGGGCAGCCGGACCCTGGCCAGCGGGCCGTCCGCGGCGTCGTGGGTGGCGAAAACCCCGGGGCACGCGTCGGCTCGTACCCGCGCACGGATGGACATGGCGCTCACTCTAGCTGGCGCACCCCTGAGCACTGCTCGGATGATATGTAGTAGATGTGCTACATTCGATCGCAGTACTGAGATGGGGGTGAGGACAGATGAGCCATGACGCCGGCGACGTGATCCACGTCGAGGGCCTGCGCATGCGGTACGGGACCAATGACGTGCTGCACGACGTCGCCTTCCGGGCGGGCAAAGGGGAGGTGGTCTGTCTGCTCGGGCCGAACGGGGCGGGCAAGACGACCACGATCGAGATCCTGGAAGGCTTCCGGATGCGTTCGGCGGGCGCGGTGTCCGTGCTCGGCGTGGATCCGGCTCGCGGGGGCGAGGACTGGCGGGCGCGGCTGGGGGTCGTCCTGCAATCCTGGCGTGACCACGGGAAATGGCGGGTGCGGGAGCTGCTGGCACATCTCGGCGAGTTCTACGCGCCGTACTCGACGACGTCGATCCGGCGGCCATGGGACACCGACGAACTGGTCGACGCCGTCGGGCTCACCGAACACGCGGGCAAGAAGATCCGGATGCTCTCCGGCGGGCAGCGGCGGCGGCTCGACGTCGCGATCGGCATCGTCGGCCGCCCGGAACTGCTGTTCCTCGACGAGCCGACCGCGGGCTTCGACCCCGAGGCGCGGCGAACCTTCCACGACCTGGTGCACCGTCTCGCCGACGACGACATCACGATCCTGCTGACCACTCATGACCTCGATGAAGCGGAGAAGCTGGCCGACCGGATCCTCATCCTGGCCGGCGGCCGGATCGTCGCGGACGGCTCGGCCGATCAGCTGTCGCGGCAGATCGCAGGGGAGTCGGAGGTTCGCTGGACGCGCGAGGGCCAGCGCTTCGTGCACGCCACCACCGAGGCGACCAAGTACGTCCACGAGCTGTTCAAGCAGTACGGGGACGCGATCGGCGACCTGGAGGTCCGCCGGGCCTCGCTCGAAGACACGTACATGACGCTCGTCCGCCAGGCCGAGGCGGGCGACGAGCCCGTGGCCGCGCTGGACTTCGCCGGCCGGAAGGTGAGGGCGCGATGACCCCGCTCAACATCGCCACGCGAGCCGGTCTCCGGCGTGGCCTGATCGAGTTCCGGCAGACGCTGACCAACAAGGAGGACCTCGCCAACCTGATCATCCCGACGTTGATCTTCATCGTCGTCATGGTCTTCATGCGGGGCGCGAAACTGCCGGGAACGGACTTCTCCCTCGGCTCCGCCACCGTGCCCAGCGTGCTCGGCGCCGGGGTGCTCTTCAGCGGCCTGACCGGGATGGCGGGCGCGCTGTCGGTGGAACGGGAGGACGGCACGCTGCTGCGGGCCAAGGCGATCCCGAACGGGATGCTCGGCTACCTCATCGGCAAGGTCGTGTCGATCTCCTGCGGGGCCGTCCTCGGCATCGTCGTGACGCTGGTGCCCTCGCTGTTCCTGTTCGACGGCCTCGCCACCGGCGGGCTCGCCTCGTGGCTGACCCTGCTGTGGGTACTGGCGCTCGGCCTGCTCGCCGCACTGCCGCTCGGCGCGGTCTTCGGCGCGCTGGCCAGCAGTCCCCGCAGTATGGGGTTGCTGATGATCCCGATCATGGGCCTCGGCGCGATCTCCGGGGTCTTCTACCCGATCACCGCGCTGCCCGAATGGCTCCAGTACATCGCGCAGGTGTTCCCGATGTACTGGCTCGGTCTCGGCATGCGCTCGGCGCTACTGCCGGACAGCGCGGTCGTCGTGGAGATCACGCAGTCCTGGCGTCCGTGGGAGACCCTCGGCGTGCTGGTCGTGTGGTCCGTGATCGGATTGACGCTGGCCCCTATCGTGCTGCGCAGGATGGCGCGGCGCGAGTCCGGGTCGTCGGTGGCGGCACGACGGGAAAAGGCGATGCAGCGAATTGGCTAGGGCAGCAAAATGAGCGAGGTCGTCTACAACCGCATCGCGATGCTGCGCGCCGAGCGCAACATCTCGCGACGTCAGCTGGCCGAGGCGCTGGGCGTGCACTACCAGACCATCGGCTACCTGGAACGCGGCGAGTACAGCCCGAGCCTCTATCTCGCGCTGAAGATCGCGGAGTTCTTCGAGGTGGCGGTGGAGGTCATCTTCTCCACCGCGCCCTTCCCGCGCATCGGCGACCGCGAACGCTCCGCCTGAGCTCAGCTGCCCGGCTTCGCCTCGGTCAGCGCCCGCACGACGTCGGCGCGGCGGGTGGCGGAATCCCGCACCGTCCGGCTCATCTCGACGTGCAGGAACACCGTCCCCGCCGCCGCGGCCGCCTTGCCCTGCACATTGGTCTTGGCCTCCAGCCCGGGGCAGGTCTGTGCCCAGCCCCGGCACACCACGAAGTCATGGGCGATCAGGCGGTCCGCGGCGCGGAACGCCGGGTCCCCCGCCTTGCCCGCCCCGGTGGACAGCACGATGTCGGTGCCGGGCTGGCTGTCGTCGTCGAAGCCGTGCAGCTGCACCTGCGCGAGCTTGCGCGCCATCAGCGTCGTCGCGATGACGTGGAACATCGAGCTCTCCTCGTGTGCCACGTCGGCCTTGCCGCCACCCGCCTTCCGGTGCGCCCCGGCGATCATCAGCACCGCGCCGGGCACCTGCCGGAACTGGTCGAGCCCGGCGAGTTCGGTGCGCAGGTCGAACGCCGGATGCGGGACCTCGACCACCAGGGACGGCGGCGCCGAACGATCGATGACGTACATTCCCCATGCCCGCTCGGTGCCGGACTCGTTGACCGCGATCGTGTAGGGCCGACCGGTCTTCGCGTCGACGCCGTCCCGCACCGAGAAGCCGAGACCGTCCAGCGCACTCGACGTCGCGTGGCCCGCATCGAGCACCTTGGTGAAGCCCTCCTGCCCCGCGCGACGCTCGGCGGCTCCCGGCGGACGATAGGGCTGACCGGCGGAAAGCGCGCCGGTGAAGTCCGCGACCAGCGAGTCGAGCGACGCGGCGGAGGAATGCGCGACCGGTGTCGGCGTCTCGCTCTCGCCGCGGACGAGGACCACGGTCGTGGCCAGGCCCAGTGCGAGGACTGCGCCGGTCACGCCGAGCAGTAGCCGGGTGCGCCCCATCATCTCGCCGAGTCTAACGGCGCCGCACGCACCACTGGCCGGTAGCGGGCAGTACGACCAGCATCAGCATGGCGACCGCGGGGAGCACCATCAGCGGCCCGACCACCAGATAGGTGATGCCGTCCTCGCCGAATCCACCGAGCAGCAGAGAAAACACCACGACGCTGATGACCCCCTGCAGAACGATCAGCGCGCCCCCGGCCGACACCAGCCACCGCCCCACCGGGCTGCGCAGGAACAGCAGCACGGCGCCCGCCACGAGCGTTACCAGTTCGAGCACACAAGCGGTGACGTGCAACGCCAGGCTGTACGGGTACTTCGCGCCCTGGAGCAGGAAATCCATGTTCTTGTAGATGCCCCACCAGGTCCATGGCAGGCACACCAGGGCAAGCACCGCGGTGGTGATCGCGGTGCCGCCACTCGGGGGCCGCACGGCAGCGCCCGGGTACGCGGGCTCTTGGGGGTGGGTCATGTCGCCGAATCTATCGAGGAGCGGCGTCGCGGGCGGTGGGCCGTCCGGAAGCGGACAGGGCCGTCGAGCACATCACCTTGACGCACGGGGGCGCACACCGGAGAGTGAGAGCGCACCCACGCGTCGGCAGGTGGAGGAACCCGGTGGAAGTCCGGGACGGTCCCGCCACTGTGACCGGAGAGGTCTCCGGGAGTCAGGAACTCCGGCAGGCGCGCCCGACCAACCGGGGCGAGGACACCCCGGAGGAGGAACTCCGTGATTCTGCTGCTGTCCACTTCGGACACCGATCTGCTCAGCGCCCGCGCCAGCGGGGCGGACTACCGGCTGGCGAACCCGGCCCGGCTCCCGCTCACCGAACTGCCCGGCCTGCTCGACGGCGCGTCCGTCGTCGTCGTGCGCATCCTCGGCACCCCGCAGAGCTGGCAGGAGGGTCTCGACACGGTGCGGGCCTCGGGCGTGCCCGTCGTCGTGCTCGGGGGTGAGCAGACCCCGGACGCCCAGCTGATGAAGCTGTCGACCACGCCGGCCGGGATCGCCGCCGAGGCACACGCCTACCTCGCCCAGGGCGGCCCGGAGAACCTGACGCAGCTGCACCACTTCCTGTCCGACACGCTGCTGCTCACCGGCGACGCCTTCGAGCCGCCCACGGTGCAGCCCGCGTGGGGTGTCCTCGACCGGCCCGCTTCGGACAACACCGGTCCGGTCGTGGCGATCCTCTACTACCGAGCGCATCACCTGTCCGGGAACACCGCGTTCATCCACGCGCTCGCCGACGCCGTCGAGGAGACCGGCGGCCGCGCGCTGCCGATCTTCTGCGCGTCACTGCGCACCCGCGAGCCCGAGATGATGGCCGAGCTGGCCAAGGCCGACGCGCTGCTGGTCACGGTGCTCGCCGCGGGCGGCACCCGGCCGTCGGAGGCGGGCGCGGGCGGGGACGACGAGGCGTGGGACGTCGCCGAAATGGCCGCGCTCGACATCCCGGTGCTCCAGGCGCTGTGCCTGACCAGCGACCGCGAGACGTGGCAGGACAGCGACGACGGACTGACCCCGCTCGACGCCGGGAACCAGATGGCGGTGCCCGAGTTCGACGGCAGGCTGATCACCGTGCCGTTCTCGTTCAAGGAAATCGACGCCGACGGGCTGCCCCGCTACGTCCCGGACACCGAGCGCGCCGGCCGCGTCGCGAAGATCGCGCTCGCGCACGCCCGGCTGCGGCACACCCCGCCGCCGTCACGGCGGATCGCGCTCATGCTCTCGGCGTACCCGACGAAGCATTCACGCGTCGGCAACGCGGTCGGCCTCGACACGCCCGCGTCGGCGATCAAGCTGCTGCGGCGGATGCGGGAGCAGGGCTACGACCTCGGGCCCGACGCGTTTCCCGGTGTCGACCCGACCGGCACCGAACAGCCCGACGGCGACGCCCTGATCCACGCGCTGATCGCGGCGGGCGGGCAGGATCCGGAGTGGCTGACCGAGGAACAGCTGTCCGGCAACCCGATCCGCGTGCCCGCGGCGCGTTACCGCGAGTGGTTCGCCGCGCTGCCCGCCGAGCTGCGCGAGGCGATGGAGGAGCACTGGGGCCCGGCGCCCGGCGATCTCTATGTCGACAACGGCGACATCGTTTTGGCGTCGCTGCGGTCCGGCAACGTGATCATCATGATCCAGCCGCCGCGCGGGTTCGGCGAGAACCCGGTGGCGATCTACCACAACCCGGACCTGCCGCCGAGCCATCACTACCTGGCCGCGTACCGGTGGCTGGAGGAGGAGTTCGGCGCGCACGCCGTGGTCCACCTCGGCAAGCACGGTTCGCTGGAATGGCTGCCGGGCAAGACGGCCGGGCTCTCGCCGTCGTGCGCGCCGGACGCCGTGCTGGGCAATCTGCCGCTGATCTACCCGTTCCTGATCAACGATCCCGGTGAGGGCGCGCAGGCGAAGCGCCGCGCGCACGCCACGATCGTCGACCACCTCATCCCGCCGATGGCGCGGGCCGAGTCCTACGGCGACATGGCGCGGCTGGAGCAACTGCTCGACGAGCACGCCAACATCGCCGCGATGGACCCGGCGAAGCTGCCCGCGATCCGCGCGCAGATCTGGACGCTGATCCAAGCGGCGAAGCTGGATCACGACCTGGGCGTCGAGGAACGTCCGCACGACGCGGAGTTCGACGACTTCCTGCTCCACATCGACGGCTGGCTGTGCGAGGTCAAGGACGCGCAGATCCGCGACGGCCTGCATGTGCTGGGTTCCGCGCCCGAGGGCGAGGCGCGGGTGAACCTCGTGCTCGCCATGTTGCGCGCGCAGCAGATGTGGGGTGGTAAGCAGGGCGCGGTCCCCGGCCTGCGTTCGGCGTTGGGGCTCAAGGAGAACTCCGACGCTCCACTGTCCGAAGTGGACTCAATCGAACAGACCGCGCACGCGCTCGTCTCGGCCATGGAAGCGCACTCGTGGTCCCCCGCCGCCGTCCCCACGGTGCTCTCGGAGGTCCGTGAAGGCCTCCTTACCGGCGCTCAGGGTAGTGAAGGAGG
>NZ_JBHYIK010000070.1:12181-49878 GCF_042739735.1 Amycolatopsis sp. NPDC059027
CCGGGGGGCCCCCCCCGCCCCGCCCCCCGGGGGCGGCGGGGGGGGCGGCCGCCCCCCGCCGCCGGCGGGGGGGGGCGGCCGGGGGCGCCCCCCCCCCCCCGACGGCGGAGATCGAGCGGGTGCTGCGGTTCGCGGCCGAGGAGATCGTGCCGCGGCTGGCTGGGACGGCGTCCGAAGTGGACATGGTGCTGCACGCGCTCGACGGCGGGTACGTCCCGGCGGGGCCGAGCGGGTCGCCGCTGCGCGGGCTGATCAACGTGCTGCCCACCGGACGGAACTTCTACACCGTCGACCCCAAGGCCATCCCGAGCCGCCTGGCCTGGGAAACCGGCCAGGCGCTGGCGGACTCCCTGCTGCGCCGCTACCGCGAAGACACGGGAGACTGGCCGCGCTCGGTGGGCCTTTCGGTGTGGGGCACATCGGCGATGCGGACGTCCGGGGACGACGCGGCCGAGGTGCTGGCGCTGCTGGGTGTCCAGCCGGTGTGGGACGAGGCGTCGCGCCGGGTCACCGGGCTGGAGCCGATCCCGCTCGCCGAGCTGGGCCGTCCGCGCATCGACGTCACGGTCCGGATCAGCGGGTTCTTCCGCGACGCGTTCCCGCACGTCATCACGATGCTGGACGACGCGGTACGGCTGGTCGCCGGGCTGGACGAGCCCGACGAGCAGAACTTCGTCCGCGCCCACACCCGCGCGGATCTGGCCGCGCACGGCGATGAACGCCGCGCCACGACCCGGATCTTCGGCTCCAAACCGGGCGCGTACGGGGCCGGGCTGCTGCCGCTGATGGACTCCGGGAACTGGCGTGACGACAAGGATCTCGCCGAGGTGTACGCGGTGTGGGGCGGCTTCGCCTACGGCCGCGGCCTCGACGGACGCCCCGCACGCGAGGACATGGAGAGCTCGTACAAGCGCATCGTCGTCGCGGCGAAGAACACCGACACCCGCGAGCACGACATCGCCGACTCCGACGACTACTTCCAGTATCACGGCGGCATGATCGCGACCGTACGGGCGCTGACCGGCGCCGCGCCCGCGTCGTACGTCGGAGACAGCACGACGCCGGACGCGGTGCGGACCCGCACGCTCGGCGAGGAGACCGCGCGGGTGTTCCGGGCGCGCGTGGTGAATCCGCGCTGGATCGGCGCGATGCGCAAGCACGGCTACAAGGGCGCGTTCGAACTGGCCGCGACGGTGGACTACCTGTTCGGCTTCGACGCCACCGCCGGGGTGGTCGGCGACTGGATGTACGAGAAGCTGTCCGAATCGTACGTACTGGACCAGGTGAACCAGGAGTTCCTGCGCCAGGCGAATCCGTGGGCGCTGCGCGGCATCATCGAGCGGCTCAACGAAGCCGCCGACCGCGGCCTGTGGGCCGAACCGGACCCGGACCTGCTGGCGCGGATGCGCGACGTCTACCTGTCGCTGGAAGGCGATCTCGAGTCCGAGTAGCCGTCCACTCGGCTGACACGACGCCGAAATGCCGGACGAATATCCGGCATTTCGGCGTTTTCGCCCCTCCTGGCGTCTCTTGGTCCAGACCATGCCTTGACATCCGAAATGGTCTAGTCCAATGCTGTACGGCATCCCGCCTCACAGGAGGACAGATGCAACGACGCACGCTGACCGCCCTCGGGTTCGCCGCCGCCACGCTCGTCGGGGCCGCGACCACCGTTGGATTCACAGTCGCCACCGCGGACGCCCAGCCCGCCGCCGCGGCGCTGCCCAGCAACTGGTACGCCTCGGCCCCGTACCTCATGCCCCAGAGCAACAACCCGCCCGACCCGGTGACGGTGATGAACGCGACCGGTCAGAAAGCGTTTCAACTGGCCTTCATCCTGGCTCCCGACGGCGGCGGCTGCGCCCCCACCTGGGACGGCAAGTCACCGGTCCCCTCGGACACCGCGGTGGCCGGGGTGATCGACAGGATCCGCGGCGCCGGCGGCGACGTCTCGGTGTCGGTCGGCGGCTACGGCGGGACCAAGCTCGGCCAGACCTGCGGCACCGCGGACGCCACCGCCGCGGCCTACCAGCAGGTGATCACGAAGTACGGCCTCAAGGCGATCGACTTCGACCTCGAAGAGCCGGAAATCGAGAACACCGCGGCGATCGCGAACGAACTGGGCGCGGCGAAGAAGCTCCGGGCCGACAATCCCGGCCTGTTCCTCTCGATCACGATGCCCGGGATCTCCAGCGGTGCCAACTGGTTCGGCACGCAGCTGATCGACACGGCGAAGTCGATCGGCCTCACCCCGGACAACTTCTCGATCATGCCGTTCGACGGCGGCTTCAACGGCGGTTCGTCGCAGGTCTCCGCGCTGGAGGGCCTCCACGGTCAGCTGATGAGCCACATGGGCTGGGACAGCGCGACCGCCTACGCGCACGAAGGATTCTCCGGTATGAACGGGAAATCGGACGCCTCGGAGTACTTCCAGGTCGCCGACTTCCAGACCGTGTACGACTACGCCACCAGCCACAAGCTGGGCCGGTTCACCTTCTGGTCGGTCAACCGCGACCGGCCCTGCGTCGGCACCACGGACAACGGCGTGTGCAGCAACGTCCCGCAGAACGACTGGGACTTCACGAAGTTCAGCACCCGCTTCGCCGGGGCGACCCCGCCAGTGAGCACGCCGCCGACCACCCCGACGACTCCGACGCAGCCGGGCTCGTGCACCGCCGCCGAATGGCAGAAGTCCGCGATCTACACCGGCGGCAACGTCGTCGCGCACAACGGCCACAAGTGGACCGCGAAGTGGTGGACGCAGGGCGAAGAACCCGGAACGACCGGCCAGTGGGGCGTCTGGACCGACAACGGCGCCTGCTGAGTTCCGTCAGGCCCGGACGCCGGGCAGGTGGGTGTTCTCGCGCATGACGTCTCGGGCGAGCGCGGACACCTCGACCACCCGGCGTCCGGCGGCCTCCAGCTGCTCGGCGCCCTCGCAGACCACGAAGATCTCGGGCTCACGCCAGGCGAAGACGACCCGCGGGATCCCGGCGTCGAGGATCAACCGGGTGCAGCTGGCAGGGCTGGACGACCGGACGCTGCAGGGTTCCAGCGAGCTGTACATCGTCGCGGTGGCGAGCCGAGGATCGCGCGGGTCGAGTTTCGCGAGCGCGGCCTGCTCGGCGTGGTTGTGCGGGTCCCCTTCCCCGGAGTGCCCGGTGGCCAGCACCGCGCCTTCGGCGTCGGTGAGCACCGCGCCGACCCGGAACGTCGCGCGCGGCGGGCACAGCGCGGCGAGCGCGATGGCCTCCCGCAGCCGCTGAATGTCCATTGAGGACGGTTCGGTCGCGGCGACGTACCGCAGGACCGCCACCCCGTCGAGCGAGCGGACGTCCGTGAGGGTCATCGGCCGCGGGAATGTTCCCGGCCCGACGAACCGGGGCGCCCGCGGATCACCGACGAACACCGGCGCGATCGCGAGCCGCAGTTCGTCGGCCAGCCCGTCGGCCAGGAACCGGGTGTGCACCGCGCCGCCGCCCTCGACCAGCAGCCGCCGCACCCCGCGCGTGGCGAGGTCGTCAAGCACCGCGCCGAAACCCGGCTCCGCCAGCTCGACCATGGTTGCCGCGGCGCCGAACTCGGCTTTCGCACCGGGCCGGGCGTAGACGAGCTTCGGTGTGTCCCCGGTGGTGAAGAACCGGGACTCCGGGTCGAGGTCGCCGGTCGCGGTCATGGTCACCTTGATCGGCTGTTCGGGCCGCCCCTCGGCCACCCGCGCCCGCCGCAGCTCGGGCGAGCGCACCAGCAGCCGCGGATTGTCCGCCCGCACCGTGCCCGCACCGACCAGGATCGCGTCGGCCTCGGCCCGCAGCCGGTCCACCTCGGCGAAGTCGTCCTCAGTGGACAGAACCAGCCGCTCATCGGACGCGTCGTCCAAATAGCCGTCCAGCGACTGCGCCGCGGAGAGCAGGACATAGGGCCGGGTGATCACCCAGCCAGTATGCCCGCACGTGCGGTCGCCCGGGCGAGTGCGTACGCGGGGGCGCGGGTCCCCGATCGACGACCCGCTCCGCCGCCGATCGCGCCGGTCCGTGGGTCCGGCCGGAACCGGCTGAAGTATTGTCTGGTGCTTCACAGCAACCCGACGTTGTCCACGTGGGGGTCGCCGATGAAGAAGCGGCAGTTCGACAAGACATCGACCACGCGAGTCACGAACACCTTCACGGGCAAGGTCCGCGGCCTGATCCAGGTGGGGGTCGTCAACGGCGGCTTCCACGTCCACCTTCCCCGGTACGCCGGGGCGGCCATGCTGGTCGCGGCCGTGGGACTGCCGGTACTCCTCGCCCTCGTGGTGCCTTCCGACGTGGCCCCGCCGTCCCTCGTCGCACCGGTTCGCCCGGTCGAAGTGAGCACCGTGACCGTCAACGTCCTGGACGACAGAACTGCGGCGGTCGAGGGCATCACCATCGGCATCGACAGCGTGAGCTTCACGAGCACGGACAACGGAAACGCCACCTGCGTGGGCGTCGACAACCACCCTGGCACGTGCACCGCCTTCGCCAACGGCACGGCGAGCGGGAGCAGCACCGTCGGCGTCATCGACTTCAGCGTCACCACACCCGCGCTGACCTGCCGGACCTCCGGCGTGCACGTCAGCGAATCGGTGGTCCTCGCTCAGGCTTCCGGCGCCTGGGCAAGGGTCCTGCTCCGCGCGATGGGCCCGAACGACCGGGAGGGCCACCAGCTCCCGGTGACCTTCGAGGTCTCTCGCGGGCACAGCGGGCCCGCTCCGCAGAGCCCCAAAACCTGCGCGCCCAGCTGAAGCGGGCACAGTCGCTCTCGTGGCTCAGGACGAGCGGGCTCGTGCCCTGTCCCGAGTCCGCGATTGTCCCGGTCGGCGCAGTGGTGCCCGCTCTATGCCGCACCGACCGGTCGCACTTCGGCCGCCGTGGCTTCAGTCGCCGTCAGTCACACACAGGAGGAGGCTCAGGCCGCTGTGCGTGCAGCCCCAGCTGTGGTGGCTGTGGTGCGGGATCTCGTCGGCGCCGAGACTGCACTCTTCCTCGGGAAGTACTTGCAGGTCAAGCACGTGCTTCATCGTTGTGCCCTTCCGGTGGAGTCGATCATGGACTACCTCGCTTCACAGTTAAAGACACCAACCGGCGGGACACCACAGCATTGCCGGCACGCCATACCATCGGGCATCCACGCCACCCTGACAGCCGAGCGGAACACAACGAAAACGGGATCCGACGGTGGCCACAGGGGCCCTTTTCGTGTGATCGGCCGAGTCACCCGGACGGGTAGATCGGTGGCTTCGCCGAGCTCGGCAGGGCAGGCGTCAGCCAGCCGGGCGGCTCCGGCTCGATCGCACGCAGTACCGAGAGACGACGGTCCGCCTCCAGGACCTGCCGACGGTGTACACAGTGGACACTGCTGTTCAGCGGAACGTCAGCGCGTACGGCGCTCAGGCGCTTTCGGCGGTTCAGGCCGGGAGTACCGCGTACTGGCGGACGTACAGGTCGGTGTAGGTGACCGGACCGCGCGGGCCGGGCACCCTGTCCAGGTTGATGCCGGTCTCGGGCACGGCGAGCAGCTTGAAGCCGTCGAGCAGCCGGGTCGGGGCGTTCCAGAACACGCCCGTGCCGGTGTAGCCGTCGAAGAACGCCTCGGCGGCGGCCTTGTCCTCGGTCGCGATTCCGGCGGCGAGACCGGAGGTACGCTCGTTCGCGATCTCGACGGCCTCGGTGAGCCCGCCGACCTTCGCCACGGTGACCGTGGCCTCGCGCTCGGAGTCCAGCGCCCATTCGTAGCCGATCGCGTGCTCGTGCGGCGCCAGCGACGGGGTGACACCGCGCTCGCCGAGTGCCTCCGCGATCGACGGCCATATCGCGTCGTGCACGCCCTCGTGGATCAGCAGCAGGTTGAGCCGGTTGCACACGCCGAGCCGGTCGAGGCTCGCGAAGACCAGCTCCCGCACCTTCGCCACGTCGGCGGCCGCGTCGACGTACAGCACGCCCCCGCCGTCGGCGTGGGCCAGCGTGCGGACACCGTGGACCGCTGCCTCGGTGGCCAGCGCACGGGTGCTGTCACCGCTGCCGCGCAGGATCACCAGCGGCACGAGCGCGGGCAGGCGCACCAGCGCCGAAGCCGCCTCGCGCTCGACCCTCGGCACCAGCTGCACGACATCGGCGTCGATCCCGGCCGCGTCCAGCGCGGGCGCGATCACCGACTCCCGCAGCCGCTGCGCCGAACCGAGCGCCGCGGAGCCGGTCCGCAGGACGCCGGCGTTGCGCGACTTCACCAGCTGCGAGGCCACGTCCACGGTCACGTTCGGCCGCGCCTCGTAGTTGGCACCGATGACGCCGACCGGACGACGCCGCTCCACCAGCCGCAGCCCACCATCCAAAGTGGACACTTCGACCGAGCGTTCCTGGTGCGGGGCGCCGGCCAGCAGCCGGAGCTGATCGGCCATGCCGGTCAGCCGCTCGGGGGTGATGGTGAGCCGGTCCAGCAGCCCGGCGCTCATCCCCTCGGCACGAGCCTTGGCGACGTCGGCCTCGTTCGCCTCCAGCACCTCGGCGCGGTGGCTCAGCAGCCGCTCGGCCATCCCGACGAGCGCGGCGTCCACGGCGTCGGCACCCGCCGTGGCGAGGGACGGCGCGGCCAGCTTGGCCGCCCGGGCGCATTCCTCGACGGCCTTGGCCACCTCGTCCATCGTCCGACTCCTTCCGCGCGCACAGACTGGGGGAACAGTCTGCCGCACGGCCGCGCTCAGGCCGCCACGGGCTCCAGAAGCCACAACCCGCCCGCGATGAGGCAGCTCACCGTGAGCACGCCGAACACCAGCACCCACAACACCGCGGGCACCCCGGTCAGCCGGCCGAGCTGGTCGGCGTCGGAGTCACGGGCCGTGCCCCGGCGACGCTTCGCCTGCAGCTCGATGACCGGGCGGATCCCGCCGATGAGCAGGAACCACGTCAGCAGGTACACGAACGGGGCCTGCAGCCACGTCGGCGCCACCAGCGCGATCAGCCCGAGCACCACGGCGCTCGCGACCACGGCGAACACCCCGTAGGCGTTGCGGGTCATGACCAGCACGCCGAGCAGGAGCAACGCGATCAGGATCAGCACCAGCGTCGTCAGCTTCGCCCCCGCGAGCGTCGCGAACAACAGCCCGAGCACCGAGGGCGCGATGTAGCCCGCCATCGCCGTGAAGGCCATCCCCGGCCCCTCCGGCTTGCCGCGCGACACCGTGACGCCCGAGGTGTCCGAGTGCAGCTTGATGCCCCTCAGCCGCCGCCCCACCATGACCGCCGCCAGCGCGTGCCCGGCCTCGTGCACGATCGTCACCACGTTGCGCGCGGGCCGCCACAGCCCGTTGACCAGCACCGTGAGCAGTGCCAGGCCACCGGCCACGAGGGTGATGGTGGACAGCTCACCGGAGACGATCGACTCGGAGGCCTTGCCGAGCCCGGACGATTCCGCGGAGAACAACGGGAGACTGGTGAACGGCACCGCCGAGAGAACCGAGGAACTCACCCGCACACCTCACCACAGGCCGGATTTGGCCCGCGTAAGTCCCCGTCGCCCGCCGACCGGCCGCATCCGGTAATGGGTCAGCTACACCATGGTGTCTCCCTTCTCGTGCGCGGTGCGCAGCAGGAAGGAAACCCAGCTCCGGTACGGCCGCCAGGCCTCGGCGATCGCGGCCAGCTCCGCGGCCCCGGCATCCGGCCGTCCGTACCGCTGTCTCATCTCCTCGGCCAACCGCCCTTCGCTCGCGGGGAAGACGTCGGGGTGCCCGACGCCGCGGATGAGGATCAGCTCGGCGGAGAACGGGCCGACGCCGGGGAGCAGCCGTAACCGCGCGAGCGCCTCCTCAACCGGCAGCGCCCGCAACCTCGCCGCGTCGAGTTCTCCCTCCGCGGCCGCTTTGGCCACCAGACACAGCCGCTCGAACTTGGTCTCCGGGATACCGGGGAAATCGCACAGCCCGGCCAGCAGCTCCGGCTCGGGGAACGCGGTCAGCGCGACACCGCCCACGTTCACCCGCTTCCCGTACTCCTCGGCCAGCCGCCGCTTGATCCGCGCGGCCTGGCTCCCGCGGACGCGCTGGCTGAGCACCGCCCAGCAGGCCGCTTCGTACGGCGACGGGAACAACACCGGACGCAATCCCGGCCGCTCCCGCTGGAGCGCGCCCACCACCGGATCACGTTCGCCCGCCCCGGCGAATCCGGTGCCGTCGACGTCGAGGGACAGAATCCGCCGGACCTGAGCCGTCACCGCCTCCGCGAGGCCGGGCGGGCCGTACGCCTCGACCTCCACCGTGCCCGGGGCTCTTTGCCGGATCACCGCACCGACCGAGGTGCCACCCTCGTCGACGGGAAACGCCAGTCTGAGCACCCCGGACTCGCCCGCCGCGTCCGGCCGCCCCGCCGGTGTGAAGCCGGCCAGGAACCTGGCCGAAGCCGCCAGATCGAACGGCCCGCACACCGTGATCCGGCCGGTAGGCGCCGCTGTCGCAGTCATCTCATGCCCTCCTCGTGGGCTCGGAAACACCGTGCCGACGACGTTAGGAAGGAGCACCGACACTTTCCGGCCTCGAACACCCGAGCACCGAGATGTTCACTCGATAGTGGTGCGCACACGTCGCTGGCCTGCACCTTCCCCATCTGGCATACTCCCGGTATCCGAACTCCCGACCCCAGGAGCAGGCGATGCCGACGACGCAGCCGGGAACACGCGACCGCCTGGCCGACCTGCTGACCACCGCGGTCCCGAGCGGCGACAAGGGGTTCGTCGATCTGCTCGGCGAGTCCCCGCAGGCCGGGCCGCCCACCGGGATCACGCAGCGGCTGATGCGCACGTCGCTGCTCCCCCGCGTCTACGAGCGGTACTGGCGGCCGCTGCTCGGCTGTGTCTTCAAGGGCCCGTTCGGCCCGAGCATGGCCGGCGAAGTCCGGCTGGCCACTGAACTGCTGGCCCTGCGCCCCGGCCAGACCGTGCTCGACGTCGCCTGCGGCACAGGCCGGTTCACCCGCGCGTTCGGCGCCGCGGTCACCCCGGGCGGCCTCGCGATCGGTCTCGACGGCGCACGTCCGATGCTCGAGGCGGCGGTCGCGGAGGACGGCCGGGACAACGTCGCCTACCTTCGCGCCGACGCCGTCGAACCACCCCTTCGCGGGTCCACAGTGGACGCCATCTGCTGTTTCGCCGCGCTCCACATGTTCGCCGAGCCCGAAAAGGCCTTGGACTCCTTCGCCGAACTGCTCAAGCCCGGTGGCCGGATCGTGCTGCTCACCAGCGCGCGACGGGGCTGGCAACCGGCTCGGACCGTCGAGACCATGGGCGGAATCCTCAGCGGGCAAAGGATGTTCGACCGCGGGGAGATCGCGGCGGCGCTGCGGAAGCGGGGCTTCACCGCGATCACCGAACGGTACGCGGGGTTCACGCAGATCGTGGCGGGCAGGCTCGCGGTGCCGACACTGTGCGGGCGTCCCGCAGGACATAGCATCGGCGGATGAGCCACGCCGCGCCGATCCCGCCCGACGACAGCTATCTCCGTTCCCTCATCGAAGACACCGCCGACGCGGTGGCGAACGCCGAGCCACTGGATTCCCCGCACACCGGCGCCGACACCACGAGCCGGTCGGCCGTCCGGAGCGCGATCGACGCCGTTTCCGCCGATCTCGTGGCGCTCAGCCAGGATCTGCACGCCCATCCCGAAGAGGGCTTCGCCGAACACCGCTCGGTGCGCGCACTCGCCGAACTACTGGCCAAACACGGTCACGAAGCGACGATCGGCGTCGGCGGGCTGGACACCGCGCTGCGTGTCGGCACCCCCGGCGAAGGCCCGCACATCGCCGTGCTCGCCGAGTACGACGCCCTTCCGGGGCTCGGCCACGCGTGCGGGCACAACGTCATCTGCACCGCGGGAGCGGGCGGGTTCCTCGGAGCCGCCGCGGTCGCGGAGCAACTCGGCGGACGCGTCAGCCTGATCGGCACACCGGCCGAAGAAGGCGGGGGCGGCAAGGAAACCCTCGCCCGCGCCGGGGTTTTCGACGACGTCGACGCGGTGCTCATGCTGCACCCGTTCAGCCACGACATCGCGATGCACCCGTTCCTCGGCAGGCGCCAGCTGGAGATGGTGTTCCACGGGGTCGGCGCGCACGCTTCCGCGCAGCCGTTCATGGGCCGCAACGCGCTCGACGCCGCCGTGGCCGCGTACCAGGGCGTTTCGGCGCTGCGCCAGCAACTGCCGGACAGCGACCGCGTGCACGGCGTATTCTCCGACGGCGGCGCGCGACCGAACGTGATTCCCGCCCGCGCGGCCGTGCTGTTCTACCTGCGCTCGGGCACCCCCGCGACACTGCGGGACCTCGCCACCCGGATGACGGCGATAGCGCACGGCGCGGCGGAGATGACCGGCTGCGGCGTCGAGCTGCTCTGGGACTCCCAGCCCGCGTACCTGCCGATCCGGTTCAACACGACACTGGCCGGGCGCTGGTCGGTCAACCAGCGCGGTACCGGGCGGAAACCGCTGCCGCCGGGCGTCGTCCCCGAATCGCTCACCGGGTCGACGGATCTGGGCAATCTGTCCTACCGGATGCCCGCGATCCATCCGATGATCGCGGTGTCGGAGGCGACAACCGCCTTGCACACCAAGGAGTTCGCGGCCGCTGCCGGATCAGCGGCCGGGGACGCCGCGGTCGTGGACGGTGCGCTCGGGCTCGCGCTGACCGCCGCGGACTACCTCGGCGACGCGGCCCTGCGCGCCGCCGTGCACGAGGAGTTCGAGGCGTCCGGCGGTGCGCTGGACGTCCCGGCGTTCTTCGACTGAGGTCCACAAAGGATTCCCCGTTGCTGAGATTCACCTGAGGTTTCTCAGCTGATTCTTCTCAGCAAAGCCGCAGGTGTTTCCACAGGCTCTTCACACGCACGCGGGCGAATCTTGAGTCATGACCGAGAACGAGAGCCGGCCCGGCCCCGCCTCACCCGGTGGGCACCAGCCGCACCAGCACCCTCAGCCGTACCCGCACTACGGCTACCAGCAGGCCACGCCGAACCCGCTCTTCACCCAGCCGCCGGCCCCGGCGCAGCCCAAGAAGGGCAACCGGGTCGCGGCGCTGGTCGGCGCCACCGCGCTCGCCGCCGCACTGCTCGGCGGCGCGGGCGGAGCCGCGGTCGTCGGCCTGACCTCCACGCCGTCCGCCTCCGGCACCACGACGTCCAGTTCGGCACCGGTGAACGGGCAGACGGTCGCGAACACCACCGGCTCCGGGGACGTCAGCAGCATCGCGGCGAAGGTGACGCCGAGCGTCGTGCAGGTGAATGTCACGACGCAGCGGGGCGGCGCGATCGGCTCCGGGGTGTTCCTCACCGCAGACGGCCGGATCCTGACCAACGCGCACGTCGTCTCCGGCGCGGCCGGGCCCGTCACGATCACGACGTCGGACGGCAAGAAGTACCAGGCCGACGTCGTCGGCGCGGACACCAAGGCGGACATCGCGGTCCTGCAGGTCAAGAACGGCAGCGGGTTCACCCCGGCCGCGATCGGCGACTCGGGCAAGCTGGCGGTCGGCCAGTCCGTGGTCGCGATCGGCTCGCCCGGCGGGCTGCAGGGCACCGTCACCACCGGCATCATCAGCGCGCTGAACCGGAACCTCTCCGACCTCGGCGGGCAGGAACAGCAGCAGCAACAGCAGTCGCCGTTCAGCCGGAACACCCGCGACACGAGCGGTTCCGGTGACTCGCCGAGCTACACGGCCATCCAGACCGACGCCTCGATCAACCAGGGCAACTCCGGCGGTCCGCTGGTCGACAGCCAGGGCCGGGTGATCGGCATCAACTCGGCGATGTACAGCCCGGTCGAGTCGTCGAGCGGTGCGGCGGGCAGCGTCGGGATCGGCTTCGCCATCCCGATCAACGACGCGATGAAGATCGTGAACCAGATCGTCGGCTGACGAGAGCGGGATGGACCGCGGTCGGGGCGGCCCATCCTTCCTCGCTCACGGGGTGCGAGGAACTCGCTGAAGGCCCCTCAGGGATTCGGGACTCTGAGGGGCCTTCAGCCTTCGTACGTCAGCGTGAGCGTGTGGTTGCCTTCGGCGTCCTGGGTGATCGCGGCGGTGCCACTGATCCCGGCCAGCTCGCCTGTCCCGGAACCGGGGAGGATCCGCAGGTCGAGGCTGTGATCACCGGCGGAGTGGTGCAGCACGAACGTCCCCTTGCGACCGCCGACAGCCCCCGCGAAGCGCTCGAAAGCCACGTACGCCCGCGAAGTGTCGTTCACCGCCGTGAGCATCTCGACGGTGCTGGCCCCCTCGACGTCCCCGCTGAACGTCTTGACGATCGCGACCCGCGCGAACCGCGTCCCCGCCGTCTCGTCTTCGGCCTGCGGCTCCCAACTGTCGAGCACGAACGAGGCGGTGGCGGTGCTGGTCATGACGTCGATCCCGTCTGTCGTTCCTCGGTGGACCAACACAGCCTGCCGCTCTTACCTGACATCCTCTGTCAGGCTTTCAGCGCCTGCGGTTGCCGAACAGGCCCCGGGTGATCTCCTTGCCCAGCGAGTTGGCGGCGGACCGCAGGAACGACTTCACCGCGGGGTTGCTCAGTGTCTGCTCGATGAACCCCGGCTCGTCCTTCTTCGGTTCCGGCTCGGGAGCGGGTGGCGGCGCGTCCCGCGGTGCCTGGCCGTCCGCCTGCGGCGGCGCCACTTTGGCCTGAAGGATCTCGTAGGCCGACTCGCGATCGATCGTCTCCGCGTACTTGCCGTGCAGATCCGACGCCTGGACCGCGGCCGCGACGGCCTCGTCGCCGATCGAGCCCATCTTCGACCGCGGCGGCCGCAGGCGCGTCCACGCCACCGGCGTCGGCGCGCCCTGCTCGGACAGCACGGTCACGATCGCCTCGCCGATGCCCAGCGACGTCAGCGCCTTGTCCAGCTCGTAGTACTCGGTCTTCGGGTAGGTCTTGACCGTCCGGGAAAGCGCCTTCTGGTCGTCCGGGGTGAAGGCCCGCAGCGCGTGCTGGATCCGGGCACCCAGCTGCGAGAGGACGTTGTTCGGGATGTCCGTCGGCAGCTGCGTGCAGAAGAACACGCCGACACCCTTCGAGCGGATCAGCTTCACCGTCTGCTCGATCCGTTCCAGGAACGCCTTCGACGCGCCGTTGAACAGCAGATGTGCCTCGTCGAAGAAGAAGACGAGCTTCGGCTTGTCGAGGTCGCCCTCCTCCGGCAGTACCTCGAACAGCTCGGCCAGCAGCCACATCAGGAACGTCGAGAACAACGCGGGCTTCGACTGGAGGTTGTCCAGCTCCAGCAGCGTCACGACGCCTTTGCCGTCGGCCTGGCGCATCAGGTCGCGCACGTCCAGCTCCGGCTCGCCGAAGAAGTCCTCGCCGCCTTGAGCCTCCAGATTGGACAGTGCGCGCAGGATCACCCCTGCCGTCGCGGCCGACACCCCGCCGATGCCCTTGAGGTCCTCCTTGCCCTCGTCGCTCGTCAGATGCGTGATCACCGCGCGCAGGTCCTTGGTGTCCAGCAACGCCAGGCCCCGCTGGTCGGCCCAGTGGAAGATCAGCCCCAGCGTCGACTCCTGCGTTTCGTTCAGCCCCAGCACCTTCGCCAGCAGCACCGGCCCGAAACTCGTGATCGTCGCGCGGATCGGGGCGCCCTTCCCGCCCGTCCCCAGCGAGAGGAACTGCACCGGGAACCCGGTCGGCGCCCAGTCGTCCCCGAGCTCCTGGGCCCGCTTCGTGAGCTTGTCGTTCGCCTCACCCGGAGCCGCGAGGCCGGACAGGTCGCCCTTGACGTCCGCCAGCACCACCGGCACCCCGGCCGCCGACAGCTGCTCCGAGACCAGCTGCAACGTCTTCGTCTTCCCGGTCCCCGTCGCGCCCGCGACCAGGCCGTGCCGGTTCAACGTCGCCAGCGGCAGCCGCACCGCCGCGGCCGCCTCCGCCTGACCGTCGATGACCACCGCGCCCAGCTCGACCGCGGCGCCCTCACTGACATAGCCCTTCGCGATCTCGCTCGCGGGCCCCGACCCCTGCTCGACCACCACTGCTCCCGACTCTGTGTCCAAAACCACACGCACTTCGCTCGCGCAGAGCGTAACGCGCCGGATACGCAGGTGAGCCAGCTCGGCTCCCCGTGTCGGGTTAGGGTTTGCCGGTGACCGACCATCTAGTCTGGATCGACTGCGAGATGACGGGGCTCGACCTCGGCAAGGACGCGTTGATCGAAATCGCCGCTCTGGTGACCGACGCCGAGCTCAACGTCCTCGGCGAAGGCGTCGACATCGTCATCCACGCGGGCGAGGACAAACTCGACGGAATGCCCGAGATCGTCCGCGAGATGCACGCGCACTCCGGGCTCACCGAGGAAGTCCGCCGCTCCACCGTCAGCCTCGCCGAGGCCGAGCAGCGTGTTCTCGCCTACATCCGCGAGCACGTCCCCGAGCCCGGCACCGCACCGCTGGCAGGCAACTCCATCGCCACCGACCGCGGCTTCATCTCCCGCGACATGCCCGCCCTCGACGCGCACCTGCACTACCGCATGGTCGACGTCTCCTCGGTCAAGGAACTCGTCCGGCGCTGGTACCCCCGCGTCTACTACGCGAAGCCCGAGAAGGGCCTCGCGCACCGCGCGCTGGCCGACATCAAGGAATCCATCGGCGAGCTCGACTACTACCGCGCCGCCGCCTTCGTACCCCAGCCCGGCCCCAGCACCGAACAGGCCAAGGCCATGGCCGCCGAAGTGCAGGAACGCCACCCCGGCTGACCCCGCCCACCCCCGGAGAAAACCCCGCGCGAGGGCACGCTACGATTGCTCTCGCCGGTTGATCGCAAGAGAAACCTCGGCGATGGTGGGCGTAGCTCAGCTGGTAGAGCACCTGGTTGTGGTCCAGGAGGTCGCGGGTTCGAAACCCGTCGCTCACCCCATCACCCCAGCCTGTTCGGGCCGTTACCGGACCTCCCTTGGCTGGGGTTTCGCCATTTTTTCTGGGGGTCAGACCCCCAGACCCCCAGCCGGGGGTGTCCCCCGGACCCCCATCCCGTGTGGGGGCGTTTCGTTCGTCTGTTGCGTTGCGTTGTTTGGTTGCCCTGCCACCTGCCGTTGATGGTCACCCTTGCGCGAGGGCCGACGGGCAGCGCCCGTCGACCCCCTTGGCGGGTTAGCTGGTGGGGGTTTTCCATTGGTCCCAGGGGAGTTGCCAGTAGGACCAGCCGTCGGTGGGTTCCAGGGCGGGGCCGCCGGAGTTCTGGACGGTGATGAGGTCGCCGGGGTTCGAGAGGTCCATCAGCCACTTGGTGTTCTCGGTCGAGAGGTTGATGCAGCCGTGGCTCACGTTGCGCTTGCCCTGATCGCCCACCGACCACGGGGCCGAGTGGTAGAAAATGCCGCTGTAGGACATGCGGATCGCGTACTGGACATAGGTCTTGTAGCCGCCGGGACTGTCCGCCGGGACGCCGTAGGTGCCCGAGTCCATGGTGAAGCCGACATGCTCGCTCATCACCGTGTAGGTACCGGCCGGCGTCGTGTGCCCCGGCTTGCCCAGCGAGACCGGGACCGTCTTCACCTCCTTGTCGTTCACCGAGACCGTCATCTGGTGCGTCTGCCCGTCCGCCACCGCGACCACCTTGTCGCCGATCTTGACGCCGAGCTGCTTGTCCTCCTGGCCGTAGGTGCCCTTGCCGAGGTCCTTGCCGTAGATCGCGGCGTTCACCGAGACCTTCGTCCCGCTCTTCCAGTACTCCTTCGGCCGCCAGACCAGCTGCTTGTCGCCGAACCAGCGGAACGCGCCCTCCGTCGCGGGCTCGGCCGTGACCTTGATCGCACGCTCCGCCGCGGCCCGATCCGGCACGTTCCCGGTGAAGGTGAAGATCACCGGCATCCCGACGCCGACCGTGTCGCCGTCCTGCACATTCACCGACACCGCGATCTGCCGCGCCGGCTTCGCCGTGGTGAACGACTGCTGCGAGGTGACCGGCTTCCCGTCCGTCCCCGTCGCCGCCACCGCGAGCGTGTACTTCTTGCCGTACCCCAGCGGCTCGGCGGACTCCCAGCCCGACCCGTCCGGCTTGGGCTTGCCCGCGACCTGCCTGCCGTCGGCCCCGGTCAGCTTGACCTCGCCGACCTTGCCGTCCGTCACCGCGACCGTGACCGGCTCACCCGGGGCGACGCCGTTCGCGCCGTCCGCCGGCGTGACGCTCACCGAAGCGGGTTTCAGCACCGGCGGCGCGCTACTCGGCGCCGCCACCTTCGACGCCGCGGGTTCACCCGAAGGCGTCGCGCTGCACGCCGCCGTGAACCCGATCACCCCCACCGCAACCAGTCCCAGCACCCGCCGCCGCACCATCACACCCCGCCCGTTTCGCCGCCGATGTCCCGCTACAGTCTGCCTGACCGGGCACAACTTGGGGCCAAGATCGGGTAACTCCTCCCAAGTGACCCCCCGCGAAAACCCCCTCCGGGGCCGTGCTAATCTTTTCCACGTCGCCGAGGGAAACCGAAGCGAAGAGGTACCAAGCGCCATTAGCTCAATTGGCAGAGCAGCTGGCTCTTAACCAGCGGGTTCGGGGTTCGAGTCCCTGATGGCGCACTCTTTGGCCTGGTCACAGGCTTGCGGCGGGTCGCGCGGTGATCTTGCTCCACCTTTACTCCACTCTTTGCGGGGTGAAGCACACGGAGTACCCGCGCCACCTCCGGCGAGGCGGACTTACGCCCGACGTAAGTATCTGTGGTCATCGACACCCGAGAGTGCCCAAGCAAGTCACTCGCTTCCCGAGCAGGCAAAGCGTCGGTCACGAGGGTGGCGACGGTGCGACGGAACGTACGCGGCGTGAACCAGTCCGCAATCTTGTGCCGCTCTCGGAACGCGCGCCAGTCACGACGCATGTTACTAGCCTCCCGTAGCGTCCCTAGCGAGTTCGGGAACACCCACCCGGTCAACTCCTCCGGCTTCACCCCCTGCATGGCTGCCACCCGCTCACGGCGGTCAAGAAGCATATCCACAAGCCAGTCAGTCAGCGGGATACTTCGGTCAGCCGCATCGGTCTTGCCTCCGTTGATCTTCTTACCATCCGCCTTCGTGCGAACCATGTTGCCGCCAAACCATGCCACCTTCGACTCAAAGTCGATCAGCTCCCAGCGAACCGCCAAGGTCTCACCCGTGCGGTTTCCGGTGCCCCCGAAGTAGCGCATGATGTCCGGCAAATCTTGACGTACCGCCACCTCATCAGCATCCACCTTCGCGAAGATGGCTAGAACTTCATCAGTGGTGAGCGCCCTCGGCTTCTTCTTACTCTTCCGCTCTTCAATCTTCCGAACATCACGCACCGGGTTAGTCTTGAGCGCACCATGCCGAACCGCCAGACCACAGAAACCCGAGATCACAGCACGACAAGTTCGCGTAGTGCTTGCCGAATACTTCCCGTTGATATCCTGCAAAATCCGATCAACCCGACCCGTGGTCATCTCAACAATGCTCAAGCCTTCAACACGGGGTTTGAGATGTTTTTCCCAGCGGTTTTCAAAAGTATCCAGCGACGTTCCACTACGACGGCCAGATTCGACGAGTTCTTGAAACTCCGCAAACCATAATTTGGCTACGTCGGGCACCCTGCTACTCACTTTAAGGACACCCGAGCTAATTTGACGGTCCAGCAAGGCTTCCTTGAGCTTATTTTCCGCCTTAGCCTTAGACGGAGCCCAACGAGCGACTTGACGAACAACCCCGTCGGTATCCCGAAACTTGCACAGAGCGCGCCAGTTGCAGCCCTGCTTCTTAGTCTTGATGTTGCCGTAAGTCCCCACAGGCAACGGCGGCCTTCCCATTACCCTTGCCTCCAATCAACATCAACAGGGAGAGATTCAAACCAGCCGACCACTTCAGACCTCTTGTACCGAAGATGCCTACCCACGCGCCTAGCTTTGGGGCCATAGTTACGCGTTCGCCAGTCGTACAACGTCTTCACCGGCACACCCAAATAGTCGGCCACGTCAGTGACAGACCAGAGCCGTTCATAACCGGTCATGGTGCACGCCTTGCGTCGTCTTCCCTGTCTGCAATAAAACGTTGCCAGAGTTTTTTGTACGATTCCACGAGATTCACAGCGGTTTTTAGGTCCAGGTCGAGAGCATCGACGAGCGCAAGAAACACATCGGGAGTCGGCGTCTGGTACGGCCTGTCTTCCGTACGCATGACGGTGGATGGGGCAAGACCGGTATGTTTCGCAACCTGACGCACCGATAACCCGCGCTCGGTGCGACTGCTGGCAACGTACGCGCCGAAGGATTCCCACTTTTGACTCATCGCCTCTTCCTTTCATAGCTGACAAGCATCCCAGAGATGTTGCACGCTTGCAACACTCTTAGGCTATTCGGTCGGTTAGCACGCTAACCGGCTCACTAGGGCAACGTCTCCACTAGCCTTGCTCACCTGAGCTTGGTTGGATGCCGAGTAGGGTCATGAGTTCGGTGGTGGGGACGCGGTAGCTGGCTCCGGTTTTGATCACGCGGCAGGGGAAGGTTCCGGCTTTGGCCATCGCGTAGGCGGTGTTGCGTCCGATGCCGAGCGCCTGCCCGGCTGTGACGATGTCCACGATGGCGGGTAGGGCTTGGATTTGGGCGAAGGTGAGTGAGGTTTTCATCGTTCCTCCGGGGTGTCTGGTTGCCGGGTTTGGCGGGGTTTCGGCTGGGTTGGCGGGTTGGGCTGCTAGGCGCTAGATGCCTGGTCAGTGGGCCTTGAGGCTGCTAGCGGTGCTGCTAGGTCTAGCGGGGCTGGGTGCTGGGTGTCCTCCTGTCTGCTAGGCGGCTGGGCGGTGGTTTCGGCGGGCTAGGGCTGTGTCTACCTCGGTGCGGAGCAGGCCGCGCCGGTTGGTCTCGCGACCGGTTGCTGGGTCGGTTTTGGAGGTTTGGTGGCTGGTGCTGATCCCGTAGGGCTTGAGCGCGGCGGTGAGTTGGGTTTGGGTCCAGTCCGCGTACACGTCGGGGCGTAGTTCGACCAGGCGAGTAAGGATGACTTCTCCCCACTCTTTGTGTTGTCCTGTGGGAAAAACCGCTCGAACATCCTCTAGCAGGGTGGAGCGTGCCGGACTGGTTTTTGTTGTGCTGGCAAGGTCTTGCCCAGCGGCGTAGCCGGTGATCGTCCCGTGTTTTTCCCTGAGCGCGCGTGCTCGGGCCACGATGGCATCGGCTTGGATTGTGTCGGTGTAGACGGTGCGCATAATGTGCGGTTCGTCGTCGCCGATGAAGTAGCAGAGTCCTTTGTCGTTTTTGGTGAAACTCGTTGCCCGGATACCAGAGCCGTAAGCGCCGCTCTGCAAAATCGCGTCGTTTTCGTTGTGGCGCTGGACTTTGAAGCACGCCCGAACTACGGCGTTGGTGCTGATACCGGACGGAACACTCTCGGGGTCGGGTCGTTGGGTGGCTAGCATGGCGATGATGCCCAAGGCTGGGCCGCGCCTCATGAGGTCTTCGCAGATTTCCGCGAGTTCTTGCCCGTAGGTCTTGTGCTTAAACAACATGTGGCATTCGTCGATGCCGACGACGACGGGATGCAAACCCAGGGATCGATTGGAAGCTAGCGCGGACGTAATTTTGGCTTCTGGGCACAAATCTCGGGGAAGATCACGCACCACTGTGGACCGGCGCGCCATGTCCTGGTGCAAAGCTCGCAACGACTCTAGACAATATTCGATATCGGTTTCGTCGTAGCCGCACCGGTAGCGGTGCGCCACCGGTGCGAGAGGTTCGTGGTCTCCCGCTCCACGGAGGTCGAAAACGTGTAACTCGACCCGAAAATCCAACGCGGCAATCAGGAGCAGGCAGCGCAGGAAGACAGATTTCCCCATGCGCGGCAACGCGCCGATCAACACCGACGCAAAAATGAGCGTGGCGTAGATCCAGCGCCCGCGCTGATCGGTGCCCACGGGCACGGGGGCGAAAATATCGACAGTGCCCGACTTTGCCAGCGGCCACACCGGTTGTGGACTGGTGGCCATGTCGTGATCACTGACATACAACACCAGCCGTCCAGGGTGGACGGTGGCGTCGTTTTCGGGCCAGACACAGCCCAACGGCCTGCCCAATGCGGCGGCGAGTTTGTCGCGTCGTTGGGCGACTTCGGCAGCGGTCACCCCTGCCGGTAGATCGACGTCGGCACGCCAGCCAGGACCATCACGCGTGATCGGTGCCGGAAAGTGAATCTCGTCGGTCTTGATCCCAGACACCCCGATCACGGTCAGAGCGCGTACCACCGCGTTGCTGGTGAGTTTCCGAATCCGGGCAGGGGTGACGGCGTGCCCAACGATCGGATTATCCTTACCAGTACTGAAATATCCGAACACACCCGAAACCAGCGCCGCAAACGCCGGAACTGTCCACCCCGGACTAACAGCGATAATCACCAGCGCTACCGCCGCAGTGAGCCCACCGAGCACACTGGTTGCCGTGAGCCGGGTACGGACGCGCCTATCTCGCTGCTTGCACAGTTTCAAGTACTCCTCTGCTTTTTTGGTGTCAGCTGCGGCGAGGCGCACGGGATGACCCTCCCAATCGAACACCCACCGCGCAAGGAACTTCGCGAACCGGAGCGCCCCGGAGGGTCCACGGCAGACAAACCGAAGCGCATACCACGGGGCACGGATCAGATGAAAACCGACGGTGTGAGCATAGAACCCAACGACCACAACAAAAGCAGTGCGAAAGTCCTTCCAGGACAGTAACCAACCGGGCCAGATCGGCCGGCGACCGCGGGACCGCACACGGTCCACAAACGACCCGGTGTCGTCCGGTGTGGACGGTGGATCCGCCGGCACCGGGGCCGCGGCATCTTCCTCCACAATGGTCTCAGTGCCCTCGTCGGGCTCCTCGGGCTGGTCGGTTTCGGTGGCGTGCACGGGGTTTCACCTCCCTTCGCTGCGTCTGGTGTGGTCTGGGGTGTGGTGGACAGTCCACGCGGGACCGTCCACCACACCCAGACTTTCTCCTATCTGGCTAGGTGTCTTTTGGCTTGCGTGGCCAAGGAATAACCCCACCATCACGAGGCGGCCGGTTATCCGGTGGCCTGGTGTCGGGCTTGTTCCGGTTCGCGCGTTGCCGGGTGAACCACAGGACCACGCTCACGTGGTCGTTGGTCACTACAGCGGTGCCACGCAACCAAAAACGCCGCACATGCTTACCCATCGGGACAGTCCCTTCTAGAAGTCGGCTGTGATCTTGTGGGCCTCGTACCGGGCGGTAGAGGCAAGATCCCGCGCGATCTGGGATTGCGCCGGTTCGGCCACAATGGACAGCAGGTCGCATACTTCTGCCTTGTAGAGCTGAAAATTCGCGCGCTGCTCTACCGTCGCGTCAGCGGGTGGGATGTCGGCGAGCATGGCGCGAGCCATGTCGATGATGGCGTTGGCTACCCTGTCAATCATTGGTTCTTCTCCTGTTCATAGTGGACACACCACGACACGAACTGTCACAGCGTGGTGTTTCTGGGATATTTCGGGAACTTCTCGCACGGCTCGGGAAAGACTTGTTGCCGTGCAAGCGAACCCGCTAGATGTTCGCGGGCCGCTCTTCCGGTGTAACCCTGGGAGGCGCGGAAGTCTGCCGGATCACGGCGGATTCGCTCGCCTGGAGCACGCCTAGTGGGCCACCCCAGCGACACCACGCGGCCAACTAGCCGAAGCCAGTTTTCGCCTACACGGCACCGGATATCGGAGGAATCCCGCCGCAACACTCATAGTCGCCTGGTTCTGTCATCGGGTCCACCTCCTCACCTCGTGCTACCGGCTGGTGCTGTCTAGACCAGTGTGAACACGATCAGCACGAACGCGCCCTAGGACAAACCGGTGATCTTCCGGAGCGGCGTAAGAGGTGTTTACTCGCGCTCCGTAGCCGCAACATGCAGGATGCGAACGCAAAAATTGGGCCAGACCTATCGGCTGATAGGTCTGGCCCACGGTGGAGGAAAGTTAGCGCGGCTAGGTTTGTGGGGTTCCGGCGCGCAGCGCGTGCACCTCGCGGACAACTTGCCGGGCATCCCCGTTGCGCGGATACAAGCCAGCGGCTTGTTCGATCCACTGTAGACGGTCGGTCAGGCGTCGCGAGTGAATCGCTTGTACTTGCGGGATCACGCGTTGAGCGGCCGTCAAACCTGTATCAAGCGACCCCGTGCGGAGTAGATTTGCTGCGATAGCAACAGAATCCGAGGCCCGTGAGCGCGCGTCTGATTCTGGTCGGGCGTCGCGGGAACGGGTCGCGGCCTCGATGGCGCGGTCTGCGTAAGTCCGGTCATGCGATGCCAAAGAGTTGTAGGCCATGCCCGTCATGCCGTCTATTTCGGACTGTCCCATGAACGCTAGCCAGGCGGGTGGGGTTTTCTTGTCGTGCCCCATTTCTTCGCTAGCACGGTCTAGCTCCCGGCGCACCTGGTCGGGTCGGTTGAGTTCGGCGTCGGCCCATGCTTGGTTGGCGGCCATCAGCGCGGCCGCTCGGGGTGATTGGGCTTCCGCGGCGTTGACCTGTCCTAATTGGAATAATTTCAAACTGCCGTCGAAGTCCTTGCTGTGCAGGAAAATACGGCCGAGCTGCCAGCAAATTTTCGAGGCCATCTCATGGTTTCCGGCGTCTTTGGCTACCGCGAGCCCGTAGGCGAGGTAGGCGCGGGCGTCGGCACGATGGCCAACATCGAAACTTGCCCATCCCGCGAGGGAGTGCAAATCAGCTACCGCGACCGCTACCCGCTGTCGTATGTCGTCGGCAGCGTCGGCGGTCAGCAAGCCGCGCGCGAACGGCAAATGACCCGACACCGCTCCGGCGACCGCGCCGCCGCCCAGCTCATCATCCTGTGCCCGCCAAAAGCTGATGGCTTGCTCTAGGCCGCGTACGTCTACCTCACCGATCCGACCCGCTGCGGGAGCCGCGCTAGCCGGGGCTACCTGCGCCAACTCAGCAGCCGACACCCCAACCACAGCGGCCTTCGCCGTGAACGCAAAGAATGCCCTTCGTTTCACGTCGTCGCCTCCTTCGTCATCCCAGCACCAGGAAGCCACACCAGCACCGCCGCCAGCAAGGGCGCTCCCGCCGTTGGTGCGGTCGGTGTAGGCCAGGCCCATATAGCCGCGTGGGATGCCCAGGGCATCAGCGATACGCGCCAGCAACTCATACGAGATGACGCGGCGACCAGACTTCATGATCTCGCTGATCTCAGGCTGGCCCTGCCCGGTCAACGCGCTAATGCGCCGCTGGCTGATGCCGTGCCTCTTGAGCAGCCGATACACCCGCTGAATGTCCCGGACCGCGAGCGCTGCGCGCATCGCTTCGCCCTCCCACACCTGCGGGTCAGGACGGCCCCCCGCGCTCCTCGCGCTCATGATCAAGCCCTCTGGCAGCTCCGACAACAGCCCACCCACCGTAGACGGAGATCAACCCAGAGTGAAGCCAGTGGCCAAGGTGACTAGCCCGGCATATCTGCCGGACAGAATTTTCGCTGCTCCGTGTGAGTTAACGCCCCAGGTCACCGCGCCTAGCCAACCGCCAACAGGGCGGCCAGGCCGACACGCCCCCGTCTGGGGCATCCGGCCAGCAGATACCGACCAGCGGAATCAACGCCACCTCTCGCCCAGGGCAGCGCTCTGCCGGGACAGTTCACCGCAGAGGGACCGGACCCCGACCCGGCCCCTCTACCAGCCACCCAGGCCGCACCGGAGCTGCCCGAGCGCGGACACGCCCGGTACGGCCTGGCACATCGGGGTGGCTGGCAACCGGTGTCCCCGGAGCAGCGCGCGCCTAGCTCTGTCTCTCGGCTAGCGCAGCAGCGCCCATAAGGGGTTCCCGCGCCGGTCAGCCAGCCACCCCGCTACCAGTCAGAACAACGGCGAGAGGGGACACGGGCCAGTGCTGCCGCACCATCCCCACCTGAACCCGCTGATCACCCTCATGATTATCGGCGGACCATTCGCCGCCTACGGCACGCTCCTAGCCATCCGCCGATACCTACACAACCACCAAAAACCCCGGTTTGTCATACGCAAACACGAGACAAGCCACCAAAAAACCAAACCCCAGCACCAACAACCCAGCGACACCAACGAATTACCACCCGGCTGGCACTGGCCGTACAAAGACCACGATGACAACCCGCCAGAAGGCTAGCGGGATTTTTGTTTGTGAGCACACAAAAAAGAGCCGCACACGGTCGGGGGCGTGCGCGGCTCGCTGGGGCGGGGTCTTTCTCTAGTCGTCGTCGGGTGGTGGCTTGTCCATAATCTTGCCTGCTTCAATCTCTTTGGAGAGTAGCCGGGCGAGCCCTTCACGGGTAAAGACCAGTTCTCCGTAAGAGGAAGAACGAATTCCGCCCCCAACCAGCACGCTTGCAAAATCCTCGCCCGGCCGCGCGACCACTTCTAACGGCGTGTCGTCATAGACCGTAATCGCCGCTATGAGGCCCACTTTGTCAGTAAACATCACGATCCCCGTTCCGGGCGGTGACAAGGCGTCGCACCTTCGCAATTTCCGCAGATAGCACCCGATGCAATTTAATGGCAGCCTTTGGCGTTAACAGCACAAGATAATGATCTGACATAAACGACTTTTGGTACTCGCCAAGAAAAACCTCAACATATCCCAACTGCTCGTTAGCTTTCCTCGGGAAAACCTCGCACCAGATCAGAGCATCGCCATAAACCTTAAACGGAACAGCATCCGCCGCCAGGGCCGACTTCTTCACTTCAGTCAGTGGGCTAGGATTTTGAATCACAACAGTCCTCCCCCTTCTTCTTGTCTCGCACGCATCATGTCTTCAAGAGTTCTTGCTTCCGCCGCTTGCCTTTCGGCGTAAACTAGGGCGCGTCGTTTGTTTATTTGTGCCCTTCGAGCAATTCGCCTGTATACATCTTCGGCAAACTTACGGAATTTAATCCACTCACCCAAATCTGCGCCTCCAACTGGCTCATGACGGGCAATAAAAGATCTCGCTTCCCGCAGATCATGAGGAATCCGGTTATCTGCCATATGAAAGCTCACGATCAGCTTCACAAAGCATTAGAGACATGGCGACGACTGCACCATGCGTCATCGTCAAGCAAAAAGTGCCAAGTATCCCAAAACTTCCAGTTGCATAGACGTCAACAAACGAACCGCTATCGCGAAGCCGATACTCGAGCGCGGTGCTCTCGTCAACCCAGAACCACGGTTTATGGGTATAACCTTCTCTCACAAGCAACCCCGAATCTTTCTTGCGCAAATTTATTTGGAACCCAATATGCGAAGTGATTTATTGGTTAGGGTCGATATTGGGTCCAAATATTAGGTTTCGCAATAAACCTTTCGGGTGATTCTGAGTGGTGCAAGTTGCACTATAAAATTTCACTGAGTCGAGTTAACGGAACGGAGAATTTAGGTTGGCTAGCTCGGGGGCACTTAGGAGATTCGGCGGAGAACTGAAGCGGTTTCGAGAAGAAGCCGGATACAAACAGACAGAGTTAGGTGCGGCTGTGAACCGGAGCCAAGCCACCATTAACTCCTGGGAGCAAGGGCGAACTAAACCCAGCCTTAACGATCTCGACGTTCTGGTAACAGTCCTTGAGCTGTCACCTAAAGAGATAGCGCACCTCAAAAAACTCAGGGCGGATGCAGCAGGCGCAAGCCCGTGGGCGACCTACGGCATTGGTGAGTCGTTGCGACCTTTTGTCTCACTTGAGGACGAAGCGACACGGGTAACAACCTGTCAGCAAGTACTCATGCCGGGACTACTGCAAGTTGCAGACTACGTACGAGCCCTTCACGCAGGATTTCCGCCGGTAGAAATTGAAACGCAAGTTAAGGTGAGGCTACGACGCCAGAGACGTTTAAGCGGGTTCAATCCCCTGAAACTTCATGCGGTCATTGCCGAATCAGTGCTAGAGCAAGACGTAGGCGGCCCGAATGTTTCCTTAAGGCAGCTTGACAGTCTCGTAACCCTTGCTCAGCGCGAAAATATTACGTTGCAGGTTGTACCAAAGTCCCGCATAGCGCATCTAGCTTTGGCGGGCTCGTTCGCGATGCTTCATTTTGCCGACAGCAAAATTGATCCACCAGTGGCATTTTTCGATACTCCACTAGGAGGAAACATGGCGACCAGCCAACGTGATGTCGAGTTCCTGGCCGGGCGATTCATTGACGTCGCCGACATGGCGGCCACTCCAGAAGAAACATTCAAATTCTTAGAGAAGGCTTTGAGTAGATTCAAGAAAGAAGCATCTTAGATGAGTACTGGCCAAAGGTTGATCTGGCGGAAATCCAGCCGGTCCGCACCCGCGCAAGAATGCGTAGAACTCGCACTCGGCCCACACTGCGTATACATACGAGACAGCAAAAACCCCACCGGGGGAACCTTGCAAATTTCCTACCCAGCAATGAAAAGCTTCCTGCGCACTCTCAAAAAAGAACAGATTTAGATCAATTATCCAGCGGGAACAATATAATTCCAATGCCGCTCAGCTCAGCCAACACAGCGGCACGCCAACCTCTCGGCGTGCCGCTTCTCTTATACCCGAGGCGTTTACGCCAAATCTCCCGCAAGTCTTCGATCCACTTTTACTCCACTTAATCGCTCAGAGATAGCCGGAACTACCCCTAATCGATCAGCGTTCACAATTGCTAACTTCCCAGCTCACCGGACACTTTCGGGGCCTTCCGGTTCGTCTCGGAAGAGTGGATCTTGAAACAGCGGGTTCGGGGTTCGAGTCCCTGATGGCGCACCCCTAGACTCCAGGTCATCGGATTTGATGACCTGGAGTTTTGTGCTTTCCGGAAGACTTTCTTCCGCTTGTGGACTGTCCACTGTGGTCTCCTGCGAGCCCGAGACGAGCCCGAGGCTGCTGGTGGACTGCAGCGACCGCCGCGGGATGTTCGCCGCGAACTTCCGCGCCGCGTCGGTACATATTCCGGCTCACCGTCCGCGTCTTCCGCTTCAGAAAGTCGTCGACCTCCGCGTCCATCAACGGATGTTCGAGGGTGGTCGCTCCGGCGCGGACGAGACGGCGCACGTCCTCGATCTCGGGCAGCGGCTGCTTGTCCGAGATCACTCGCGCGAGCAAGTCCCCGATCTTGCGCAACGTCTCGTCATCACCGACCTCAGCGACCCCGAGCAAGTCCCGAACCTGCCCCACCCCCGCCTGCGCGTCCGCGGCGCTCTCGTACCCACCACGGCGACGTGGACGACGCCGACCGCCGCTGTCCGCGGGCAGCTTCCAATACCGTCTGGTGACCGTCGAGGGCGCCAGGTTCGCGCCCCTCGCGAATCGGGCGATGCGCGGGCCGGTCATCAGGTGGCCACCATTTCCCGTATCCGGGCGTTCCATGGACATCCGCATCTGCCGTTGTGGGGACGTTCGCCAACGGCGTGGCGCTGTCATTGGTGACGCTCGCTTCAGAATGAGCTTCAGTTGTTGTCGATCTTGGTGTTCCCTTGCCGGTCTTGCTGGGCAGGCCGGCTTTTTCAGCACGTTTGGTCAGCCAGGGGTGGCGACTCCAACTCCGCCTGTACCCGAAGGATCACTACAGACCCGGCGAACACCATCACACCGGATGTCGGTCTCGTTCGACATCAGCATCGAGGGGCCGTACCGGGTGTCGATGGGCGTCGACGCCGGGAGGTAACGGCAAAGCACCAGCTGTGGCTTATATAAGTCAGGTCTGGTATGTTTCTGGTTCGTGCACGCGTTCGACGTTCTCGGCGACCCGGTGCGCCGGCGCATTCTGGAGCTGCTCGCCGACGGTGAGCGGACCTCTGGGGCGATCACGGACGTGATCCGGACCGAGTTCGCACTGTCCCAGCCGGCTGTCTCCCAGCATCTTCGCGTTCTGCGTGAGAACGGGTTCGCGTCGGTCCGGGCTGCGGGGGCTCGCCGGTTCTATGCCGTCGACCCGAAGCCGCTCAGCGAGGTTGACGTGTGGTTGGACCGGTTTCGCGGGTTCTGGGATCAGCGGCTCGACGCCCTGGGCACCGAGCTGGCCCGAGGCACGCATGCATCCCGGTCCCGGGGCCGGCCAGCCCCGGGACGGCACCGGCGTCGGCGAGGCCGATCCGCCCATGAAAGGAACATGACATGAAGGACGTACTGGACGAACTGGCCGCCGCGCGCCGGGCGATGGGAACAGCGGCCTTGCCCGCCGGCGACGCTTACACGATCGAGTTGCGGCGTCGCTACGACGCGCCGGTCGACGACGTGTGGAACGCCGTCACCGACCCTGAGCGGCTGGGCCGTTGGTTGAAGTCGATCACCGGGGACCTTCGGCTGGGCGGGTCGTTCGAACTGGACGGCGGTGAGCACGGGGAGATCCTCCGGTGCGAGCCGCCGCGGCTGCTGCGGGTGTCCTGGCTCTTCGGACCGGACGCCGACGAGTGGCCGGGTACGAGCGAGGTCGAGGTGCGGCTGTCCCCGGGCCCTGCCGGGGATACCGAGCTTGAACTGGTCCATGCCGTGGCCGTCGGGGAGCCCATGTTCCCGACCTACGGCCCCGGTGCCGGCGGTGTGGGCTGGGACCTGCATCTGTTCACCCTGGCCCGGTTCCTGGCCGACGGCCAGACCCTCGATCACGAGGAGTTCCGGACCTCGCCCGAGGGGCGCGAGTTCGCGCGGCGCAGCGCCGCGGCATGGGGCGAAGCTCACCTGGCCGCCGGCGGCGATCCGGATCACGTGGCGGCCGCGGTCGAGGCCACCACCGCGTTCTACGCCCCCGGAAGGAACGCTTGATGAAGTACACCACCTCGATCGAGATCGCCCTGCCGCGGGAGAAGGTGCTCCAGCTGCTCGCCGACCCGGCGCACCTGCCGAAGTGGCTGCGGGGCTTGGTACTGCACGAGCCGGTAAACGGTGTGCACGGCGAGCTCGGCACCACCTCGCGAGTCGTGTTTCAAAGGGGGAAGCAGAGGATGGAGGCCACCGAGACCATCACGCGGCTGGAACCTGAAGACCTGCACGCCATCCCCAGTTCCGTCGTCGTGCACTACGACCGCGAGATCGTCGGCGAGGGCATGTGGCAGGCGCAGCGCGACCGGCTCATCGGAGCCGGTCCGGACACCACGCTGTGGGAGAGCGAGAGCGAGTTCCGGTTCGACGGATTGCTGATGCGGCTGGTGGGGCTTGTGATGCCTGGCTCTTTCCGCAGGCAGTCGCGGCAGCACATGGAGGACTTCAAAGCGTTCGCCGAGCACGGGACGGACGTCCGCCAAGGGACGAACTGACCTGCCATTGACCACCCACCTCACGCGTCGACCTGTACGCCGCGATCCGACGCGACGCCAAGGCGGGGTTGTCCACGCGCGCTCCGCAGCGCAAGCACAATGGTGTTGCTGTTGGCCGCGCGGGCTTCCAGGTAGGCCGACCAGTCCCGTTGGAGGGTCTTGGTCCAGGTGACGGCTGTGCCGATGTGCAGTCCGAGGAGCTCGGCGAGAACTGGAGCTGGGAGGTCGGCCGGGAACAGCAGACCTTGGGCTGCCGGGTTGGCCGAGGGCGGGGCGGCCAGTCGTTGATCACGTAGCTCTCGACCCAGAACTGCTCGTGCCGGTCGCGATCCGCGGGGGCTTGTTCCAGTACACCGAAGACTGTGTGCCGGGCCTGCTCGGGCAAGTGCGGCCAGGTCGTGACACAGACGAACGCGAGGTTGGCCAGCCGCAGACTCGTCGCCACGGGCCCGCCGGTCACGAATTCGCCGACCGCGGGGTCGTCGGTTGTCGCGTCTGTCCGGGCACCTCCCGCGATACGGTGCCAATACCGCAGCTCCGCTTCGTCCGCGGCGGCGAACCGCGGGTCGCTCGAGCAGGTCGGGCAGCCACGGCGGTTCGGCGAACCGCCACGGCGGCCTCGGCGATTCCGGCGGCGGACTCGGCGGCGGTGGCGGAGTCGTTCGCGGCGTACTGTGCCTGCGCCGCGAGGGTGGTGGCGGTGTTGGCCGCCGTGCGGGCGTGGATGGCTTCGGCCTGCCCACGCGGCGGCGCTGGCCTTATGGCGATGGTGTGCGCGAGCCCGGCGACGCCTGCGGGCTGGGTCGTGAAGAACCGCAGCTACCGATCCCGTTCGCAGAGCCCGCGATGCAGCACCGACACCGCGTCCGCTTCGCACAACTCCCGCACGGTGACCACCGTGCCGTCGGCGAGCAGCGCGCTGGTGCCGGTGTTCATCGGACCGCGGTGTGCTCAGCGCGGCAGTCCACTTCGGACACTCCGGGCACAGTGCGCGCCAATGCGGTGATCACCGCTCGTTCCGCCTCGTCGGCGAAGGTGCCCGACACCGTGACCGCACCACCCACGACCTCGACCGACCAGCGGCCGCGGTGTCCCGAATAGTCGGTCAGCAGAGCACGCAACTGCGCGGCGATGGCGTCGTCGTGGCGGACCAGCGGCTGGAGGAGATCCCGCCTGCTGATCACGCCGACCACGACGCCGTCGGCCACCACCGGCAGGCAGCGAAGCCGGTCGGCCAGCATCCGGCGGCCGATCTCGGTCACCCTGGTCTCCGGGGAGACGACCTCGACCGGCGAGGTCATCACGTCGCCGACCGTGACGGCCACGCGCTCCTGCCGCCGCGCCCCGCGCAACGCGTCGTATTCGGTGAACAGACCCACCACCCGGTTTTGCTCGTCCACGACCGGAAGCCCGGCGAATCCGTGCTGGACGAGCAGCGCCACGGCCTCACGTACCGGGGTGCCGGGTTCCGTGGTGACGGCCGGGCTGCTCATGATCTCCCGGGCCCGCATCACAGCACCGGCCCCGGGACATACGACGCCGCCGAGCCGAGCAAGCGCTCCAGCACGTCCACCTTCGACGTCACTCCGTCCGGTAGGACTACGACCGGGCAGCACGCGTGCCGCAGGCAGGCCGCGCACACGGAACCCACCAGCAGGTGCCGCAGCTTCCTTGTACCGTGACCGCCGAGCACGAGCATGGCCGCGTCCACGGACCTCGCCACCAGCATGTCCGCCGCGTCACCGTCCGGAGCCTCGTAGGTCACCTCGACACCCGGGTCGTCACCGAGCACCGTCGCGACGAACTCCTTGAGTTTGGCCAGATGCGCTTCGCGCGCGTCGTCCTGTATCCGGGCGATCGACGCGTCGTCGAGCATCGGGTCGTAGAGCCAGGCGGTGACCGCGTGCAGTTCGGCGCCCCTGGCGTCAGCCTCCGCCCGCGCCCAGCGCAGGGCGGCCGCCGACGCCGCTGACCCGTCTACTCCCACAACGATCCGGCTGCTCGCTTTGTCCTCTGTCATTGTCCTGTCCCTTCAGCGGTTTTCCCGACGTTTCTGGTCCCGGCGCCACTCCGATTGCCAGCGGGCGTACCGGCCCCTGTCCAAGGCCCAGCGGCTGACCGCGTACACCGCCGCCAGCAGCGCCCACGTGACCGCGAGCAGTCCCATGCCGGCGGCGGCGCCGTTGACGCCCGCGCCCACTACCGACAGCGGTGGGTCCACCGGGTTGCCGTTCCGGTCGAGCCAGATCGGGACCCGCGCGCCGGTCACGGTGCCTTGGATGGCGTCGATCCGGCCGCGCCGCAGGGTGCCGTCCGGCAGCGTCCACATCGCGGCGGTCGGGGCTTTCTCCGCCACTGCCCCGGCCCGGCCCGCGGCCTCGGCGACCGGGCCGTCGGCCAGCAGCGTCGCTTCGGCCGGAAGCCGCTCGGCGAGTTGCTGGACGGACACCGCGCGCGAACGGGCGTAGACCACCGACCCGGCCGCCGCGGCGAGCGGCACCGCGGCCAGTCCGAGCACGACCGCGCCCACCAGGATCACGGCCTCGATCCGGTCGGATCGCCGGGCGAGGCCGCCTCGGCGCGGACAGAGCCAATGCCACCACCGGGTGACCATGGGCATGGTGGTCATCACGAGCTCCTTTCGGCTCGTTCGGTGTCTTCATCGGTGACCACCACGTCGTGGACCGGACGGCGGCCGGTCCACGACGCGGCCGAGTAGCCGTAGCCCAGGCGCAGCACGGTGTGCGGACGGCCGAGCGGACGGAACAGCTCGGTGATCCGGCCTCGGGTCGAGGCCACCTCGAACGGCTGGGACAAAAACGATGCCGCCACCCGCACCGAGGTCGCGGTCAACAGAACCCGCTGCATCGCCAGGCCCGCACGGACCTCCGCCGCGGGACCCGAGTCCGGGGTGAGCACCACCGCGAGCAACGGCTGCTGCTCGTACGCGCGCGCACCGGCAGATCCGGATCGAGATGGGATTCCCGCAACGCCACCACACCGTCGTGGTCCGGCGGCGGAGCCGCGGCCGCCAGCGGCACCCCGTCCGGGCTGGCGGCGTCACGGCGCGTCCACCGTGCGGTTTCCGCACGGAACGCGTCGTCGCCTGCCTGCAGGAACTCCGCGCGCCGCACGAGCGCGGTCAGACCCGCGTACTCGGCGTCCACGAAATGGAGGCTGGCGGCCTCACGGCTCGCGGCGCGGGCGAGCGTGGCCTGAATGCCCGCCGAGACCGTCCGATCGAGGAACGGCCGACGGTGGGTGTGCCTGCGGAACACCGCGTCGGCGAGCGTCTGGTCCTCAACGGAGACACGATGCTTCCCCTCGTGGGTCACCACCGCCAGCAGATCCGGCTCAGCGGCGTCGGGCAGCAGCTCGACCAGCGGCTCGAAACCCTGACACCGCAAGGAGACAACGAGATTCAACAGCGCCGCACCACAAGACAGCCTGGCTTCGCGCGCCTCCGGGTCGGCCACGGTCAGCACGCGGTCACGGTCCAGCCGGACCTCAACCCGGTCGCGGTCGAGCGCGAACCGCCACGGCTGGGTGTTGTGCGGCGACGGAGCCCGGACCGCGGCCGCGAGCGCCTGATCGACCACAATGGACAGTGCGCGTGTCATCATCGCTCCCGGGCTTGTCTTCTCCTACCCGTTCAGCTTCGCCGCTCACCGCGTGGTCCCGATGCGGCCGCCGGTCATCGGCGCACGGGACGTTGGTCCCGGCCCGTCAGGCACCAAAGGCGCATCAGGACGACCGTCCGCCGGGCTCCTCAGCGGACAGGGTCGTGTTTCGCGGCACGACCCGGACCCACTTCACCCCGGGGACGATCTCCGCGATCGCCTGCACCATCTGTGGTTCGGAGCCGTCACGGAATTCCCCGGTCACGGTGACCATCCCGCGATCGGCCTCCACATCCCACCGCCTGCCGTACCCGAAGTACCCGTCGAGCCGGTAACGCACCTGACGCACGAGCGCGCTGTCGTGATGCACCAACGCCCGCGCCACATCCCGGCGCGCGACGATACCCAGCACCCGCCCCTCGTCCGAAACGACCGGCATGCTGCGGACACCATTGCGCAGCAGACGTTCGGGCAGCTCGGCGACACGGGTGTCCGGCGCGACGGTGACGACGTCACGAGTCATCAGATCGGCGACCAGAGCCCCCGGTTTCGCTGCGTCTTCGGTCATGAGGTCGGTCTCGCTCACCAGCCCCGCCAGGATCCCGTTCTCGAGCACCGGCATCGCCGCGATCCCACGACTGGTAAGCACTACCGCCGCCTCCGTCACCGGCGCGTCCGGCGTGACACACGTGACGGGCGTGCTCATGATCTCCTCGGTCAACATCGGCTTCACCTACTTCTCGATGGTACTGTGCCGCTCGTTACCAATCCGGCCACAGCCACGGCGGAAACGGGTCTCTGCAAGCGAATCGGCTGCGGCCCGTGTCCGCCTACTTCTGGCCGGATTAGTAAAGCCACATTCGCGCACACTGGGGCCCTGCGCAGGATGCGGAAGACACCGAAACCCAGGACCAAAGACCACGAGAGTCTTCCCCCAGGCTTCGGACCCGTCCGGGCAAAGCGCTCACGGGCGGGCTGCCGGGTACTCCGGGTCGGTGAGTGGCCGTCGCCGGGGCTCCGGGATCGCGATCGACACGAACAGTTCCACGAAACCGGGTAGTGCGAGTTCACCAGCCAGCGACGCCCGTGTCTTCGGGTAACGGAAGGGGGCGATCACGAAGTCGCCGACCGCACCGAGCTCCGCCGCGGCCAGCAGCAGATACTGGGCGGCCTGCCCGGCCCGGATCAGATCGGACCGGCTCTCGAGGCCGACCGCGATCGCGAAACAGCCACCGGGATGCTCGCGATGATCCGCGAGACGGTATCGCTCACCGATCCGGGCGTGGGCATCGCTCTCCCGCACCGCACGCACTCGGACTCCGGTACCGGACAGTCGTGGCCGCAGCTGCTCCACCAGTGTCCGCGCCAATCGCCGTGTGTCCACATCGGACCGCGATCGATGTCCGAAGACGGCGCGGTACCCGGCTCGGTCCCGTGTGGACGGTGTGGTGCGTGTCCCGGCGGTGATCCGGGCGATCCGGTCCGGGGCCTCCGGAGCCGATCCGATCACGGTCACCGGAACCCAGCCCAGCACGCGCACCGCCACCTCGAGGTTCGCCAGCACCGCGCCGCAGTGGATCAGGCGGGCCCGCCCCGCGCGGTCGTCGCCCGGTACCCGGAAACCGGTCCGCTCGAAGACGTCGACGGCGCCGTCGTGGATCTGCACCACCCAGCCACCGCTGAGCCTCCGTGGCGGTGCCTCGCGAGCCGCGCCGACGAGAACACTCTGCTCGTCGTGTGACCATTCGTGCGAACGCGCCGAGGGTTGCACAGTCTGGGTGAGCGTCATGGGATCCTCCTGGCCGCGCGTCCAGTGTTCGCCGCCCCCCGGCCTCGATCCAGTGGCCTCCGACCCCGCGCGCGAGGACCTTCGGCCATGGTCGGCCGGGTGCCCGCACGCCGACACTTCCGGCACAGCCCACGAGATTCCGGGACCGAGGAGCCACACCATGACACAGCAGAAGGACCACCGGCTGATCATCATCGGCTTGGACGGCTCCCCCGCCGGCGACGCCGCACTCCGCTGGGCACTCGGCCAAGCCCGGTCCGACGACCGGCTCGAGGCGCTGTACGTCGCTCCGCGAGATTCACTTCTTCCCGGAACGTCACTGGCGTTGCAACCGCACGGCAGGCGGCCGGTCCGCCCGCCGATCTCCGCCGAACGGATCGACGCCGTACGAGCCGAGTTCGCCGACGCCGCACCCGTGAAGGATCGCATCGTGCACGGTGACGCAGCGAGCGAACTGGTCGCGGCGTCGGCCACCGCGGACCTGCTCGTGGTGGGCGCGCGCCGCACCACCGCACTCGGGCAGCTGGTCCTCGGCAGCGTCGCCGGGCACTGCGTCGGGCACGCGCAGTGTCCCGTCGTCGTGATCACCCCCGAAGCGGCACGGCGGATCCCCTTGGGGAGCGAGGCAAGCGAGGACGAGGCGACGGGCTTGTGAAGAGTTAACCGGAGAACTCGACCCACGATCTCAATCAAGCTGATTTCGGATCAGTGCCTCGCGAAACCCATCGACGTCCGGGCTGAGTTTACGTTTCACATGCGCCGGAATGACTATGGCACAGAAGGGTACGGTCACTGCGCGGCCACTGGTCAAGAGCTTCTTCAGACAGGCCACGCCGGGAGGCGTTGCGGCGAGGTGGATCCCTAGAACACCGGGCGCTTGAGTGCGCGCCGGGACCGCGCTCCCCAGAAAGAACCTCTGCTGCGCCTTCATACGCTCATCCGGAAACGCAGAAAATACCCGGAATATCGATTTTTCGCTTGCCGACTTGGCCAACGCTTGCTCGTAAGTCGCAGACAGGGGACTTGCCGCACTCCCCCAAGTGTTGTTCGTTTACCCATGCTCAAAAGTTTAATACCACTCCGTACCGGTTACATCGGCGGCGAACAAAACCCCCTTACTCTGCCGCACTTGACCGCTGGCGTCGGGCCGGTGTTCTTCGGTCGCGAACCAGAGCGCCGTCACGGGGTCGGATGTCACATCGACCAGCCGAGCGGGAACACCGTGGTGTTGCACGGACGCGAGGAGAGGCAGCCGATCGGGTGCGCGAGCTCGCCGGTGGCCCGGTCGACTTCGTATTCGACGCTCCGCCGCCGTATGCGGGAGCCATCCCCGAACTCATCGCCATCACCGGGGACCCGCACCGCGTCATGACGAGCAGCAACCATGACGAGGCGAGGCGACTCGGCGCGCGGGTCAGCCTCGACCACGCCACCGATCCGGTACCAGCCGCCACGTTCCTGCCCGAATACGCCGCGCTCGCAGCCGACGGCGTGTTCACTATCCCGATCGCGCGCACCTACCCGCTCGGTGACTGGCGGTCCGCCGTCGAACTCGGCATGTCCGGCCACCCCCGCGGCAAGCTCGTCCTGCTCCCCGAACAGAACACCCGCTAACGCCGCATATCGGCCGTTCGGAACGCGGGCTCGCGCGGTGGTCGCCCCTGTCGTGATAAGCGATGGGATGAACCACCGTTCGGGAGGCCTATTTGGTCCTCCCGAACGGCGCAGACGGCTCCAGCTCTGTGACCCGCGAAACAGGTCAATGCGAATGCCTGCCGACGGCGACCGGGACAGGCGGCCCGTGCTGGATCGACTCCACTGGCGCTGTTACGTCGTTCCGGCGCAGTTGGTGAAGGTCGGTCTGGTCCGTGCGCTGTAGATGCTCGCGCCACCGGTGGAATCGCTCTTGAGCGGCACGGTGATGGTGTCGTCGGCGGTCCAGGGGAAGCCTTGGGTGTCGAACGTCCATGTACCGGTGACCTTGGTCGCCAGCTCCGACAACGTGACCCACCCATACTGGCGAGGGGGCACGCTCACCTGCAGGCTGTTGCCCAACGTCTGCTTGAGGTCCAGCGTGGTACTCCCATGGATCTCGGCGGTAACCATGAGCTGGAGGTTGACGACACCGGCGTTGCCACCAGCGGAAAAGCTTCCCGACAGGATGAATCCAATCGTGTTCGTCCAGCCTGTTTCGGTGGTCAGGGAGAATGTCCACGGGATCGTTTGGGAAGTGTCGTTGAACCACACCGGCGAGACGCACGCCTCCGGCATGGCGAAGGGTGTCGTTTGGTTGGCCGTGGTCCACGAGCAGGTCGAAGTGTCCTTGCCGCACCGCGCGGCGGCGTAGTCCACAGCGGTGTTCCAGGCCGTCTTGTATGCCTCGGCGGGCAGCGTCCACTGTTGGTACGGTGTGCCGTCGCAGGTGTTGGAGTAGGCCCCGTTGTCGGTGCCAGGGGGGACCTGCGCGGTGAAGCAGGCGTTGTCGGTGACGTGGCGGATCATGAACGCCTTCTGCCCCGATCCGCTGACCGGCTGGAAGTACCACTGCTCGGTCGCGCGTCCGTCACAGGGCTGCAGCCGCAGCGCGTAGAGATTGCGGTCGGCGTCGACGCACTTGCCGATGGTGTCGTTGACGATGGCGAATCCCGCGCCGGGGTTCGCTCCGGTGTTGATGCGCCACGTGGTGGCGAACCCGGGTGCCGGGTTGGTGACCAGCGGCGTCTTGTCGTTGCGGGAACCGTTCTGGACGTCCAAAAGGTTGCCGTTGTTGAGGTTGGTAAAGGTCAACTTGATCAGCGCCATCGGCGATGCGTTCGTCTGAGGCGCCGCGGTCGCTGCGGCTGACGTGATCCCCACGGCCGCGCACAGCACCGCGATAACCACGGTTACCCTTCGCCACAGGGATCTCACGCGTCTCGCTTTTGTTGTTTTCACTGATTTAGTCCTTTCGTATGTAGAATTGTCGGCGCGGGGGGGTCGGGGGGTCGGGGGGGGGGTGTCGCGGCCCACGGCTTATTTCCAGCGGCTGCACCACTGGCAGTCCGGTTTCCCGCCGAAGTCGCGGATCCTCGTCAACGCCCGCGGCCGCCGGTTCATGGACGAGGACGC
>NZ_JBHYIK010000071.1:0-32363 GCF_042739735.1 Amycolatopsis sp. NPDC059027
GGCGCTTTGGGTGCGGCGGGCCAGGCGCGGACCGGTGTTCCCGCTCGTCAGAGGGGTACGGGCGGGAACACCGGAGCCGGCGTCGCGGCGTCGGCGGCCGGGATCGTTCTCGCGTGGGGGGAGAACGAACCCGGCCCGTCGGCGCAGGCCCGGCCCCGGGTTTCGCCCAGGTTCCCGCTCGGCGTTTCAGCTCCGGGCGAGCTTGCCCGCGACATAGGCGCCGATGCCCGCCATGCCTGCCTCGTTCGGGTGCAACGGGGCCGCGACCGCGGTCGGCACGAGGCTCTCGTACCACTTCACCCCGGGCGCCTGGCAGACGTCGTGTCCGCTGGTCACGCCGCGGATGTCGAGGAAGCGGGCGCCGTGTGCGGCGGCCTGGCGCGCGAGGGCGGCGTTGAGTTCGCCGATGGTCTTCTGGATGTAGTCAGCATCCCGCGCCGAGAGCGGCGCGACCGGCCAGCACCCGTTGTGCGGGAGATACGTTCCGTAACCGACGACGGAAATTCGTGCCTTCGGCGCCCGTTTCGCGATGGCGGCGATCGCCGCGCCCCACTTCGGCTCGAAGCCGGCGATGCTCTCGGCGAGCTGGTCGTGCCCGCCCGCGGTGTACCGGTCGACGCAGTCCGGCTGTGCGCCGGGCGCCAGGTTGAGGCAGCTCAGCACGGCAGGGACCAGGCCGACGTCGTTGGCGCCGATGGTGAGCGTGACGACCGAGGTCCTGCTGCTCAGCGCGTCGAGCTGGGGCGCCGCCGGTCCGGTGAACGTCGGCTGCGAACCGGTCAGGTCGACGGTCTGCGCGCCGGAGCAGGTGACGTCGGTGAGCTTCGCCGCGCCGATCTTCTTCGCCACCACGTGCGGATAGTCCACCAGTGAGCGAAGACAGCCGTAGGACGCCGGATCCTGCGGCGGGATCAGCGGGCCCGCCGCCGCGGAATCGCCGAGTGCCACGTAGTCGGTCGCGGTCACGGCCGACGCCGGTCCCGCGACCGTGGTGAGGGTGATCGCCGTGATGGCGGCCAACGCCGTCGTCCGTCCGCCGATCCGCATGCCGTCCTCCTCTGGGTCTGTGTTCCGCGGGCTTGCCGCTTCTGGTCTTCGTGACATCATCGGCAGCGATCACCGGCCCGTTGACTGGGAACACGGGCAGAGATCGAGGAGGCCGGTTGTGACCGAGCACAGGACGGACGGGGTGGCAGGGCGGGCACTGTCGCTCGGCGGACGTCCCGTGCACGAGCGGCTCAGCGTCGAGGAGGCCGAACTCCGGGTTCGCGTGCTCCGGCGGATCCAGGCCGAGGTCGCCGATTACCGGCGGCTGCCCGTCGAGGAGATCCGCGGTGACATCGCGGCGATCACGCAGGACGCCTTACGGGCCTTCGCGCGGAGCCTCCGTGAGGATCGTCCGCTCAACGACGCCGAGCTCCGGCAGATCGGCGGGTCCGCTGCCCGGCGGGCGGAGGAAGGTTTCCCACTCGAAGCCGTGCTGGAGGCGTATCACGTTGGAGCAAGGGAGATCTTCCGTACCGCCGCGGCAGGAGCGGGCGAAGGCGACGTCGACGATCTCGCGGAGATCGTCGATCGCGTGCTGCGGTTCGTCTCGGCGGTCACCGGGGCGGTGACGAGCGGTTACCTCGACCAGTTGCGCACCAAGGTCGGGCAGGAGCACACGGCGCGGCGGTCGCTGCTTTCGGCGTTGCTGGACGGCGGCGCGATCGACGCGGCGGCACTGGCCACCGGGATCACGCTGCCCGCCTGCTATCTCGTGCTGTGCGTCGAACTGGGCCGCCATCCCGACGAGGAACGGCCGGGTGTCGACGCGACCATCGCGGTCCGCCGCAAGCTGCGCCGGTTCCTCGGCACGTTCGAGCAGCAGTGCGGGGAGGGCGTGCTCGCCTCGGTCGACGGCAGCGGCGGTGTGGTGCTGGTGCCGCTGGGCGGCCGGCTGTCCGAAGTGGACGTCGGCGGATGGCGGGAGCTGGCCGGGCACGCCGGGCGCGCGGCGGGCGCGACCGTGACCGTCGCCGCGGAAACCGCGCCGCCGTCCGGAGTCCGTGTCGCGGCGGAGCAGGCGAGCGCGGTGCTCGACGTCGTCCGCTGGTTCGGCCGCGAGCCCGGGCTGTACCGCCTCGACGACGTGCTCATGGAGTTCCAGCTGACCCGGCCCGGCGCCGCGCGCGACCGGCTCGCGGCGGTGGTCGCGCCCCTGGAACCGCATCCCGATCTGTTCGAAACGCTCGACTGCTATCTCGCCAGCGAAGGCAACCGCAGGCGCACGGCCGCCTCACTGCACATCCACCCCAACACGGTGGACTACCGGCTGCGCCGGGTGCGGGAGCTGACCGGCATCGACCCGGTTCAGCCCGCGGGCTTGCCGCGCATCATCGCCGCGCTGGCCGCCCGCCGCGCCGGCGGGTCCACGGACCGGCGCGGCGCGGGGACGTCGGCGCCGAGAAGGTGAGTCCGGGCGTTGCGCACCGCCCGGACGAGGAGGCCACCGCCGAGACCTGTCACCAGCGCGGCGCCGAGCACCAGCGCGGCCCGGCCGGCGGCGGCGTCGAACACCAGGCCGCCGGCACGTCCGAGGACGAACCCGGAGTAGACGGCCCAGGCGATCACCGCGGTTCCCGCGGCGGCGAAGACGGTGGTGGAGAAGCCGATCGCGAGGACGACCGGGACGAACGCGACGAGTGCGTAGGCGGGATGCGCGCCGGCACCCGCCACCGCCGCGGCGAGTGCGGCCACGACCAGCGCCACACAGCCGAGGGGGAAGCCGAAACCGCCGGGAATCCGTCCTTCGCGCGTCGTCCTGGCCCTCATCGGCCCAGTCCAGCTCACTTCCGCTCGGCGGGTAAGGCTCGCTGCCGTGTTCTGTACGGGCCCGCTCGGCTTCTTGACGCTTCCTTGACCAGGGTGCGGGAGAGAGCAGATTCAGCCGTTGGCGCGCGCGGCCGTGCGCGCGATGACGTCGGCGAATTCCGGCCAGAGCGCGTGCGGCAGGTCGTGGCCCATGCCGGGGATCACCACGAGTTCGGCGTCCGGGATCGCTTCGGCGGTCGCCTTGCCGCCGCTGACGTTGATCAGCGGGTCGGCGTCGCCGTGGATGACCGCGACGGGCAGCCGGACTTCGCGCAGCCGTTCCGTGCGGTCGCCCGAGGCGACGATGGCCGCTGTCTGACGCAGTGTCCCTTCGGGATGCACGGCGCGGTCGTAGTGCGTCGCCGTCTTCGTCCGCAGGTACTCCTCCGTCGCCGGGTAGCCGGGGGAGCCGAGAGCGCGGAAAGCGACCACACCCTCCTCGATCGCCTGTTCGCGCGTCGCGGCGGGCGGACGCGTCAGCACGGCCAGCGCGCTGGGCTCGGCCTGGCCGACCGCGCGGTCGCCGGTCGTGGACATGATCGAGGTGACGCTCAGCAGCCGGTCCGGATGGTCGATCGCGAGCTGCTGCACGATCATCCCGCCCATCGACGCGCCCACCACGTGCGCCTTTGCGAAGCCGAGCGCGTCGAAGAGGCCGACGGCGTCGTCGGCCATGTCCGACAGCAGATACGGCACGGTCGCGAGGTCACCCGAAATGAGCGCGGTGAGATCGGGGGCGGGCAGGTGGTCGAGGTAGGTCGACAGGCCGATGTCCCGGTTGTCGAACCGCACCACGTGGAATCCCCGCGCGGCCAGCAGCTCGCACAGCCCCGCCTCCCAGGTGATCATCTGGGCGCCGAGCCCCATGACGAGCACCAGCGGAGCGTCACCCGGATCCCCGAAGGTGTCGTATTCCAGTTCGAGGCCGTTGGCCTGTGCGCGTGGCATGCCCCGATCTTGCCCGAATCCCCCACGGTGACACCACCGGACGCCGGTACCACCGAAAGATGCGGATAACGTACTTCGCATGGCATCGTCCCCGGGAACGGGCAACCGGCCGCGGTCGAGGGCCGCCGCCGGACTGCCGGCGGTCACCGCGGAGCGGATCGTCGACGCCGCGCTAAAGCTGACGGCGGAACGGGGACTGGACAGCTGGACACTGCGCCAGCTCGCGGGCGAGGTCGACGCCTATCCCGCCGTCGTCTACCACCACGTCGGGGATCGCGACGCGGTCGTCAACGCCGTCATCGACCGGGTCGTCGGGGAGCTGACGCTGCCGGGGGACACCTTGCCGTGGCGTACCTGGTTCGCGGCGTTGCTCGCCGAGCTTCGCGTGGTGCTGCGACGTTACCCCGGATCGGCGCGGCGGCTCGCGTTGTTCGGACCATCGGTGAGCGCCGCGACGCGCACCATCGACGCGGGTGTCCGGGTCCTGATGGCTGCCGGGTTCGGGGAGGAAAGCGCCCTCGCGTACAACCTGCTGCTCGCCAACGCCTGCCAGTTCGTCGCGATGGAGGACGAACGGGATGGTGATCCCGAGCTGGGTTCGAGCATTACCGAGGAGTACGCCGCCTATCGCGATCGTGGTGACCTGCCCGGCATGGCCGCGCACGGCAGGGCGATGCACGAACTGGTGTCCGATCCGGACAAGGCGTCCGGGTATTTCGCCCGGCTCTACGACTACGCCGTCGAACGCTGCCTCGACGGGCTCGCGTGCCGGCTCACCCGGCTGGCCACCGGCGAGCGGAACTGCTGTGCCGTTCGTTGCCAACCCGACCACGGTCACGGCGGAAACCGGTACCTACGAGCGGGTCGGCTGCGGCCCGTGTCCGCCTGCTTTTGGTCGGACTAGTAAACCGGGGGTGTCAGCCGGGCGCGGAGTTGCCCGCCGGATGCCCCTGGATCACCGGGAAGACCTCACCGACCAGGGTGACCAGCGACTTGCTGAGCAACGTGTGCACCTGCGACCGGTCGAGCGCGCCGCGGACCAGCCATTCCCGTCCGGCGGCCTTCACCATGCCGCCGAACGCGCGGACGAGTGCGTTCAGCTCGGGCCCGTGCGCGCTGTCGCGGGAGAGCCCGACGGCTTCCAGCACCCGGTCGGCGGATTCCTGGTCGGCTTCCTCCAGGATGCGCTCGACCTCCAGGTCCCGGCCGATGCCCTCGGGCGCGATCGCGGCCAGCCACATCCGTTCCTGGCTGGTGACCATGTCCAGAAACCAGTCGATCGCCACGTCGGCCCGCAGTTCGAGCGGCCCCTCCGGAAGGATTTCCACCGCGAGCCTCGGCACGGTGAGCGCTCTCCTGATGATTTCCAGGTACAGCTCGCGCTTCGTGCCGAAGTAGTGGTTGATCAGTCCTCGTGCCACTCCCGCCGCCGCCGCGATGTCCGAAGTGGACACCTCGGAGTACGGCCGCTCACCGAACAGCCGCGCCGCGCACGCGTAGATCTGTTCCTTCCGGGCGTCCGGTTCCAGTCTGCGCCATCGCGGGGCCGGCTCGGTGGTCATGCTCCCCATCGTCGCATGATCGGTTCAGTTCTGACGGTCGAACAGCCCGATGTCGCAAAGTTACCGCCGGGAAACCAGCGCGATTCGTAGTGACCGGCGTACGGTACGGCGTATTCCCGGCTCAATCCGGCAGCACGATCGGGGCAATGTCGTCGAACAGGTCGCCCGGCCCGGGGTTCGCCGGATCGGTCGCGCCGCCGAAGTGCCGCTGGACGCCCCACACCGCGTTCAGCGCGGTCTGGACCGCGCCTTCGGCCCAGCCCGCCGTCCACGAGACGTCGTCCCCGGCAAGGAAAACCCCGCGGAACCGCGGTTCGAGCCGATGCTGCGCGAAATGGGTGAAAAGGCGTTCCTGATAGCGGTAGTGGCCGGGGAGATTGGCCTTGAACGCGCCCATGAAATGGGGCTCGGCTTCCCAGGACACCGTCACCGGGTCGCCGATGACGTGCCGCCGCACGTCCACCCCGGGATAGATCTCGCGCAGCGACTGCAGCATCACCTCGACGCGCTCCGCGACCGTCAGCGGCAGCCACTTCAGCGAATCGTCGGCCCACGTGTAGGAAAGACAGATCACCGCGGGCGAATCCGGGTCGGTGCCGAGCAGGTACGTCCCGCGCGGCATGCGGTCGGTGAGTGTCATGCTCATGGTGTCGCGTCCGGTCACCGGGTCGGGGTCGAGCCAGAACGGACGGTCGACCGGGACGAAGACCTTCGACGACTCCATGTAGTGGGTGCGCTCGATCGCCGTCCAGTGGTCGATCGGGAACAACGCCTCGTCGCACGCGATCTTCGACAGCAGCAGCCAGCTCTGCGCGGTGAACACCGCCGCGGGATAGGTGTGGATGTGCCCGCTCTCGTCGGTCACGGTGACGTTGGCCGGCGCGGTGCGGTGCAGCCGGACGACACCGGGGCGCGGCTTGCCGCTCTCGTGCAGCGAGCCGAGGCTCGTACCGGCGGGCCAGTGCGCGAGGCGTTCGGGGGCGTGTTCCCACAGCCGGAGCGGCAGCTGCCTGCTGCCGCCGACGATGCTGCGGTGCTCGTCGTCGGCGCCGGTGTAGACCACTCGCAGGATTTCCAGGATCGAGTTCGGGAAGTCGGTGTCCCAGCCGCCGGTGCCGAAACCGACCTGCCCGAAGATCTCACGGTCCCGGAAGGACGAGAACGCGGGTGAGTCACAGAGAAATCCGTAGAACGTCTGGTTGTCCAGCCGTGGCACGAGTTCGTTCCACAGTTTCTTGATCGTCTTCGTGTCCCGGTCGCGGATGGCGGTCTGCATCGAACTGAAACTCGCGTGCTCTTCGAGCGTGCGCTCCCAGGCCGCGGCGACTCCGCCGAACACCTCGGGCAGGTCCGCGGCGGTGCGCGCGTAGTGGCTGCGGCCCTTGAGGTCGACGACGGTGCTCGGGGTGGCCGGGGCGAGCGGGTTCGGGAACGGCGTGGTCCGGAGACCGACCTTGTCGATGTAGTGGAACAGCGTGGTCGAGGCGGGCGGGAACCGCATCGCACCCATTTCCGCCACGACGTCGTCGGGACAGCCGGGGAACCGCACCGTGCGCAGCCGCCCGCCGATCTCGGCGATCTCGTACACCACCGGGCGCAGGCCCAGTTTCATCAGCTCGTAGGCGGTGACGATGCCGGACAGCCCGCCACCGATCACGGCGACCTCGGTGCCGTGGCGGTCCGCCGGGATCGAGCCGAGCCCGGCCGGATGGGCGAGATAATCGTCGTAGGCGAACGGGAAATCGGGGCCGAACATGGTGATCGGGCGGCCCGCCGGTTCGTCGTGATGGATCGCGGTGGGAACGGCGGAGGTCATGCGCGGGGTCCTTCGGGGTCACGCGGGTCTTGCCGGTCGAGCAGCGCTCGGTAGAGCTCGGGGCGCCGGTCGGCGAGGTGGGTGTTCTCGGCGCGGGACGCGGCCAGCACCGCGGGGTCGACCCGCGCGCTGAGCATCGCCGGCCGCGTGCCCGCCCGCGCGAGCACTTCGCCGGTCGGGGCGACGATCGCGGACCGGCCGCAGTAGGTCAGTTCCTGTTCGCTGTCACAGCGGTTGGCGTAGACGACGTAGAGCTGGCTTTCGTAGGCCCGCGTGGGTACCAGGGTGTCGGCGACCAGTTCGTACGGGCTCATCAGCGCGGTCGGCACGACCAGCAGATCGGTGCCCGCGAGGGCGTGTGCCCGGACCTGCTCGGGGAATTCGACGTCGTAGCAGATCAGCAGCCCGACGCGCAGCCCGTCCAGCTCCGCCTGTACCACGGCCGCCGAGCCAGGGGTGAACCACGCGCGGTCGAGGTCGCCGAACAGATGCGCCTTGCGGTAGTTCGCGAGCCGCTCGCCGGTCGCGCCGATCAGCTGGACGCTGTTGTAGACGTACTCGCCCTCGCGTTCGGGATAGCCGTAGACGAGCGCGATCCCGGCGTCGGCGGCCAGTTCGCTCATCCGGCGGGCGGTCGGCCCGTCCGCCGGTTCGGCGAGCTCGTGGGAGGCCGCGCCGATGTGGTAGCCGGTGGTGATCATCTCGGCCGCGACGAGCAGCCGCGCGCCGGCTCCGGCCGCGGCCATGGCGGCCACCGGGAGCGCGTCGTACGGTCCCTGATGGACAGCGACGATCATCGCGGATCCGCCAGCCGGGAGCGGCGCACGCTGTAGCCGAAGTAGATCGCGAGGCCGAGCAGCATCCAGCCGCCGAAGACGATCCAGGTCGCCGTGTCGAGGCTGAACATCAGCAGCGCGCAGCAGCCGATGCCGATGACCGGGGTGACCGGCGCGAGCGGGACCCGGAACGTGCGCGGCTGCTCCGGCCTGCGCCTGCGCAGCACCAGCACCGCGATGTTGACCAGCGCGAACGCGAACAGCGTGCCGATGCTGGTCGCGTCGGCGAGTTTGCCGAGCGGCACGAAGGCGGCCAGCACGGCGACGAAACCGGACACCACCAGCGTGTTCGTCCTCGGCGTCCCGGTTTTGGCATCCACAGTGGACAGTGCGGCGGGCACCAGCCCGTCCCGCGACATCGCGAACAGGATCCTGGTCTGTCCATAGAGGACTGTCAGGACGACGCTGGAGATCGCCACGATCGCGCCGACGGCGAGCAGCGCGGCCCAGAACTCGTTGTCCAGGATCGAGGTCAGCACGTGTGAGAGCGCCGCCTGCTGATCGCCGAATTGCTGCCACGGCAGCGCGCCGACCGCGGCGACCGCGACAAGGCAGTACAGCACCGTGACGATGCCGAGGGAGAGCAGGATCGCCCTCGGCAAGTCGCGCTGCGGGTTCTTCGCCTCCTCGCCCGCGGTCGACGCCGCGTCGAAGCCGATGTAGGAGAAGAACAGTTTCGCCCCGCCCGCGCTCAGCCCCGCCAGACCCAGCGGCAGGAACGGGGTGAAGTTCTTCGCCTGCACCGCGGTGAACGCGATCGCGCAGAACAACACCAGCGTGCCGATCTTGATGACGACCATGATCGCGTTGGCCCTCGCGCTTTCCTTCGCGCCGGCCAGCAGCAGCACCATCGCGAGCAGCACGACGACGATGGCCGGGACGTTCACGATCCCGCCGCCGCCGGGTGGCTGGCTCAGCGCGTCCGGGATGGTGACACCGAAGGCCGCCCGCAGCAGTTCGTTGAGGTACTGCCCCCAGCCGACGGCGACCGAGGCCACCGAGACGCCGTACTCGAGGACGAGACACCAGCCGCACACCCACGCGACGAGTTCGCCGAGCGTGGCGTAAGCGTAGGAGTAGGAAGAGCCGGAAAGCGGAATCATCCCGGCGAGTTCGGCGTAGGACAGCGCCGAGAACAGCGCGGTGACACCGGCGAGGACGAACGAGAGGATCACCGCCGGGCCGGCGACCGGCACCGCCTCGCCGAGGACCACGAAGATCCCGCTGCCCAGCGTCGCGCCGATGCTGAGCATGGTCAGCTGGCCGAGCCCGAGCGACCGCTTCAGCTTCCCGTGATCGCCCTCGGCGATCAGGTCCGCGACGGGCTTGCGCCGCAGCATCGCGGCTCGCAGTCCCGTTCGCGGTGGTGTGCTGGTCGCCGGTTTCACCTGGCTCCTCCTCGCTGAGGTCCGTGTGGATCGCGAGCCACGGTATCGGTCGCGTTGCGACCGCAGAACGGCGAATCATTGTGAGTTTTGCTGGATGTGCGGTACTTCATTGCGCCTTCGGGCCTAGTCGTGAGGATCCGTTCCGGTGGCCGCGGGCAGCAGCAGCGTGAACGTCGGCGGATCCGGCTTGCTCAGCCGCAACCGGCCGTCCTCGGCCTCGGCAAGGCTACGGGCCAGCCGCAGGCCGATCCCGTGCCCGGTGGCCTGGGTGTGATCCAGCGTGAACGGATCGGCCTCGCCGAGGTCCGGTCCCTCGTCGACGACGTCGATCGCCAGGGTGTCCCCGGCGTCGCGGGTCACCACGGTCACCGTGCCGCTGCCGTGCGTGACGGCGTTGTCCACCAGCACGCTCAGCACCTGGCGGATCGCCGCGGCCGCCGCCCGCGCGGGCGGGGCGTCCTCGGCACGGACCACCAGCTCACGGCCCTGCCCGGCGAGCACGGGTTGCCACGTCTGCCGGAGCTCGTCGAGCAGCGTGTCCAGGTCGAGCGGCGCCCGCGGCGCGCGGCTCTGCCGGGCCAGCGCGAGCAGGTCCTCGATGGTGCGTTCGAGCCGGTCGACCGAGCCGAGCCCGGCCTCGATCGCGCTGCGCGGGTCCTGCCCCGGGTTCTCCAGCGCCGCCTCCAGTTGCAGGCGAAGCCCGGTCAGCGGGGTGCGGAGCTGGTGGGAGGCGTCGGCGGAGAACGCCCGCTCACGCTCCAGCGTCTCGCCGATTCGTTCGGCGGTGGTGTCGAGCGCCGAGCCGACCTTGTCGATCTCGGGAATTCCGGGGCGAGGCGAGCGGACGGTGAAATCGCCGTCGCCGAGCCGCCCGGCCGCCGCGGCGAGCTCCTCGAGCGGCCGGGTCAGCCGGGCCGCGATCCACCGGGCCAGCAGCCAGCTGCCGGTCACCGCCAGTGCCGCGCAGCCCGCCATGGCCAGCCACGCCAGTGCGATCCGGTGGTTCAGCTCCGAGCGGGGCAGCGCCGCGCGGATGACGCCGGTCAGCCGGTCCCCGCTCAGCACCGGCACGGCGAGGACCTCCTCGTCCCCGAGCGAGCCGTTGACCATGTCCTTGGTCGTTCCCGCGACCCTGCGGGTGACCTCGTCGGCGACCGGCGGGCCGTGCCCCGCCAGCCGCCTGCCGTCCGGGCTGTAGACGCCGACCTTGATCCGGGCCTCGGCCTCGTCGTCACCAGGGCCCACCACCGGCGGTGGGACGGGCTGGCCGTTGGCGAGCGGCTTCGAAACCACGACGGCGACGGCGTCGGCGGCTCGTTCCAGGTCGGCGACGGTGTCGTCGCCGAAGGTCTCCGCCGCGACGATCGCCAGGGGCAGGCCGAACAGCGTGGTCGCCAGCACCGCCGCGAGGACGGTGAGCGTCACGATCCGACGGCGCACGCGTTACCCGTCCGCGGCGCCGGAGTCCGCCGGATCCTCCAGCCGGTAGCCGTGCCCGCGCAGGGTGGCGATCCGGGGGATGAGGGCGGAGGCGACGCCGGTCGCGGCGAGTTTGCGGCGCAACGCGGCGATGTGCACGTCGAGCGTCTTGGTGGAGCCGTACCAGTGCGCGTCCCAGACCTCGGCCATCAGCGTTTCCCTGCTGACCGCCACGCCCGGCTGCTCGGCGAGCCGGGCGAGCAGGTCGAACTCCTTGGCCCGCAGCACGAGTTCCTCGCCTGCCAGGCTGACCCGGCGGCTGGCGGTGTCCACGAGCAGTTCGCCGACGGTGATCGGTGCCTTCTGCTGCTGCGGCACCGCGGTGCCCCGGCGCAGATGCGCCCGCAGCCGCGCCAGCAGTTCCCCGAGCCGGATGGGTTTGGTGAGGTAGTCGTCCGCCCCGGCGTCCAGCCCGACGACGACGTCCATCTCGTCCTGACGGGCAGTGAGGATGACCAGCACCGCCGAGGGCAGGCACGCCCGGATCCGGCGGCAGGCCTCGACACCGTCGAGGTCGGGGAGCCCGAGATCGAGCAGGACCAGGTCGATGTCACCCGCTTCGGCGACCTTGAGCGCGCTGCGGCCGTCCCGCCGCCAATGCACCTGGTAACCGTGTAGTCGCAGGGTCGACTCGAGCACGCTGCCGATGGCCGCGTCGTCTTCCACCACCAGCAGGTTCGGCATGTTCGGCACTGTAACCAACGAAGGATGTCTCGCACTATGTGGGAATCGGCTAGGTGCAGGGTGCGCGTCCGTGATCTTCACCGGCCCGGTTTTCCTCCGTGTTTCCGCTTCGTTCGCTCCGTCCGGCACCGCCGTGGTGGGTGCCGGACGCCCACCGCCACACGGGCGGCGCCGCCGGTACCGGACGCCGGTTGCGAACAATGTCACACCGGCGTTCGCCGGGCCGTCCGGTGACCGCGGGTGCACAGCCAACCCGATAGTGCCGAGGTGGGCAAGTGTGCCGGATGCGCGTGTCAGGGGACATGGTTTTCCCGCACTCTGCTTCTTCGGGCGACATGTTTCCTTGGGCGGCGTGCTTCTTCGGGCGACGTGCTTCTTCAGGCGACATGGTCGCGGTAGGCGGTGACGACGTCGGCGAGGACGTCGGCGCCGGGTCGCCGCCACAGCTCGGCGTTGAACACCTCGACCTCGATCGGGCCGGTGTAGCCCGCCGCGTCCACGCAGGAACGCAGCCTGCGGTGCGGGATCGGCCCGTCGCCGGGCAGGGCGCGGCCGAGTAGGGTGTCGGTCAACGGGACAAGCTGGTCGCACACGTGGAACCCGGCGATGCGGCCCGCCGCCGCGGCGATCGACTCCTCGATCCGCGGGTCCCACCAGACATGGAACTCGTCGACGATCACGCCCACCTGCTCATGCGGATGCTCGCGCGCGATCGCCAGCGCCTGGTCCACAGTGGACAGTACGGACCGTTCCGCGCACTGCATCGGGTGCAGCGGTTCCAGCCCCAGCCGGATACCACGCTCCCCGGCATAGGGAGCCAGTTCGCCCACCGCGTCGGCGACCCGCTGCCGCGACGCCGCGAGCCCGTCGGTGCCGATCCCGCCGACCACCAGCACGAGCACGTCCGCCCCGAGCAACGCGGCTTCGTCGATCGCCTCCCGGGTCCGTGCCAGCCCGTCCACTTCGGACCCATCGGGCTCGATGCCGGTGAAAAACCCACCACGGCACAGGGAGGACACCCGGACGCCGTAGTCCTTGAGCAGCCGGGCCGTCCGGCAGGCGCCGACTTCGGCGACCTTGTCCCGCCACAGGCCGATCCAGCCCACCCCGGCCGCGGCGCAGCCCGCCACTGCCTCCGGCAGGCTCCAGCTCTTGGTGGTGATCTGGTTGAGGCTCAGCCGGTCCATCCCGTTCACCACAGACCCGAGGCGGCGAGCAGCGGGCGCATCCTGGCCATCGCGAGATCGGGATCGGTCAGCACTCCGGCGGCGTCCGCCAGCCGGAGCAGCTGCGCCAGGTGGGTGATCGACCGCGCGGACTCGTGGCCGCCGACCATCCGGAAATGCCGCTGGTGCCCGTTCAGGTAGGCGAGGAACACGACGCCGGTCTTGTAGTGGCGGGTCGGGGCCCGGAAGATCTCGCGGGCCAGCGCGACGGTCGGGTCGAGAAGCGCGTGGAACCCCGCGGTGTCCCCGGCATCCAGCCGGGCGAGCGCGGCGCCCGCCACCGGGGCGATCGGGTCGAAGATCCCCAGCAGCGCCTCGCTGTGTCTCTTCTCGCCGGGCCCGCCCGTGTCGCCGGCGATCAGCGCCGGGTAGTGGAAGTCGTCGCCGGTGTAGCAGGCGACGTCGTCGGGGAGCGACCGCCGGAACTCGATTTCGAGGTCGGCGTCCAGCACGGAGACCTTGACGCCGGCGACCACGTCGCGATGCTCGGCGCACAGCGCGGCGAGTTCGCGGGCGCAGGCCCTCAGGTCGTCGTGGCCCCAATAACCGGACAGCGCGGGGTCGAACTGGGCGCCGAGCCAGTGCAGCAGCACCGGGCCGGGCGCCGAGGAGAGCAGCTTGCCGTAGGCCGCGTGATAGTCGCCGGGGCCGTCCGCGGCCGCGGCGAGCGCCCGGCTGGCCATCACCACCGGCACGGCGCCCGCGGCGACGACCAGGTCGAGCTGCTCCCGCCAGGCGTCCACCACGGCCGGAAGCCCGGCGGGGCCGGGCGGGAGCTGATCGGTGCCGGCACCGGCCACCCAGGCCCGCCCGGCCGCGACGTCCCCGGTCCGGCGCACGAGTTCGCGGGTGGCCGCCCAGTCCAGGCCCATCCCGCGCTGGGCGGTGTCCATCGCCTCGGCGACCCCGAGCCCGCATGACCAGAGGTACTCGCGGAAAGCGAGCGTGGCGTCCCAATCGAGTGCCGGTCCGGGGTGATTGTCCGGTTTCAGTGGATCTGTGACAATGTGCGCGGCCGCATAGGCGATTCGCGCGGATGGCGGTGTCGTTGGCGGTTTCGGCGGAGTTCGCCCGGAAGGTGACCACTTCGCCGTCCCGGCATCGGTGGGCAGCTCGAACGCGGACATTCCGGTGGCCTCCGTCGATGTATGAAAAATCAACAGTTCCGTGGGCGAGAAGTCGATTGTTGAAAGCGCTTTCTCAGTCACGGTAGGGCCGTTGCCGCAAAGCGACAAGGCCCTCCCGCTCAGCGGCGCGGCCGCCCGGTGCTCTCCCGGAGCATGACCTGACCCGACATTCGCACCACCCGGGGCCTGCCGCCGGAGGAACCCTTCAGTGCCAGATCCATGGCGCGTTCACCCAATTGCTCCAGAGGAAGCGCTACCGTACTGAGCTTCGGAGTGAGGTCGCGGACGACCGGGATGTCGTTGAAACCGGCGACGGAAATGTCGTCCGGCGCCGACAGCCCGGCCTCGCGAAGCGCTGTCAGCGCGCCCATCGCCATGATGTCGGTGACCGCGAACACGCAGGTCGGCAGCTTCCGCTTCGAGCGGGCCAGCACCGTCCGCATGGCCTCGTACCCACCCTCCCTGGTGAAAGCGCCGTCAACCACGTCCTCCTCGCGCAGCGTGACGCCGAGTTCGGCCAGCGCGGTGGAAAAACCGCTCAGCCGGTCGAGCACGGTGGTCAGCTGCCGGGGGCCGGAAAGTACCGCGAAACGCCGATGTCCCATGCCGAACAAGGACTTCGCGAGTTCGGCCGCGCCACCGCGGTTGTCCGGCTGCACGGAGTCGATCTTGAGCCCGCGGTGTCTGCTGACGGCCGCGACCTGCCCGCCACCACGACGGTACGGCTCCAGTTCCGCCGCCATGGCACGTTCCCAGGCACGGTCCTCGAAAGCCGAACCGATCAACACGATCGCCGAGGCGCGCTGGGCCCGAAGCATCGACACGTAGGCAACCTCCCGGTCCGGGTCACGGAACGTTCCGGCCAGCATGACCAGCAGTCCGTTGTCGGTGGCGACCCGCATCACGCCGCCTGCGATGGCGGAGAAATACGGATCGCTGACGTCATGGCAGATCACGCCGACCGTGCGATGGGAGCCGCCCGCCAGCGCTTGCGCGTGAGCGTTGGGAGCGTATGCCAGCTCGGCCGCCGCCGAAACCACGCGATCGCGCAGGTCTGTGCGCACCGACGCGGTGCCGTTCAGAACTCGGGACGCGGTCGCGAGGGAAACATTCGCGCTGCGTGCCACGTCCTCGAGAGTGACGTGCGGCCGGGACTTCATGGGCTTCCTCCAAGGTTTTGGTTCTCGGGTCAGGGTTTCTGGAGCTGCGGTTTCTCGGGCGGTGTTCTCGGGCCTGGTGTTCTCGGGCATAGTGGCGCACATGATCGGTCTGTATCCGGAAATCGAACCCTACGATCGCGGGATGCTGCCGGTGGGTGATGGCAATGCAATCTACTGGGAGGAGTGCGGGAACCCGCAAGGGAAGCCGGTTGTGTTCCTGCACGGCGGACCCGGTAGTGGAGCGACGCCGCGCCACCGACGGCTTTTCGACCCCGCACGATATCGGATCGTCGTGTTCGATCAGCGTGGTTGCGGACGCAGTACTCCGCATTGCGGTAGTCCCGGCGTCGATCTCGCGGTAAACACCACCTGGCATCTGGTCGCCGATATCGAGCGGTTGCGTGGGGCACGGGGAATAGAACGGTGGCTGGTGTTCGGGGGTTCCTGGGGAAGCGTACTCGCTCTGGCGTATGCCGAAACTTACCCCGAACGAGTGACGGAACTGGTCCTGCGGGGTGTAGCGACGTTACGCCCCAAGGAACTCCAATGGCTTTACGGCGGTGGCGCGGGATACCTGTTTCCCGAGGCGTGGTCCCGCTTTCTCGAACCCGTCCCGCAGTCGCGGCGGGGCGAGGACCTGATCGAGGTCTACTACGAACTGCTGAACCACTCCGACCCGGACGTCCATCTCCCGGCCGCGATCGCGTGGAGCAGATGGGAGGGCGAGACCGTGAAGTTCGCGCCCCGCGCCGACGTCGTCGCCGCGTTCACCGATCCCCGCTTCGCGCTGGCGATCGCCCGGATCGAGAACCACTATTTCCGCAACGGCGGGTGGTTCGCCGAAGATCAACTGATCCGCGACGCCGGGAAGCTCGCCGGGATCCCGTGCGTTCTGGTCCAGGGACGCTACGACGTGGTCACCCCCGCCACCACCGCGTGGGAGCTCGCCCAGGTGCTGCCCGGTGCCGAGCTGATCATGATCGGGGATGCCGGGCACGCCTTCGACGAGCCGGGCACGCTCCGGGAGCTGGTCAGCGCGACCGACCGATTCGCGGCAGGCTGGGCAGGGGAGGACCCGGCCGGAGCGTCGGGAACGACCGATGAACGCGAAAGGAACTGATTCATGCTTTTCGGTGACGAGCACGTCCGCCGCTACGAGGAGACCGACGGCGAGGTCGGGCACGACTGGGAGAAGGGCGCGCCGATCCTGGTGCTGACCACCAAGGGCCGCAAGACCGGCGAGGACCGCAAGTTCGCGCTGATCTACCAGGAGGTCGACGGGAACCACGTGATCGTCGCTTCGAAGGGCGGCGCGCCGAACCACCCGGGCTGGTACCTCAACCTGGTCGCCGACCCGGAGGTGAAGGTCCAGGTGAAGGCGGACCGCTTCACCGCGCGGGCGCGCACCGCCGAGGGCGAGGAGCGGGCCAAGCTCTGGGAGAAGCTGGCCGCGGTGTGGCCGGACTACAACGAGTACCAGAAGAAGACCGACCGGGAGATCCCCGTGGTGGTGCTCGAGCGCGTGTGATCCGGCGCGGGGTGCGGCGGCACCCGGTGTGATCTCCGCCGCGATCGGCGACCGGACGGGGCCGTGCGGGGTGGTCGTCGGCTACGAATGACCACCATGGCCCTGCCGTACCGGACACGCGATCGCTGGACTCCGCTGGACACCGGCACCGAGCCGCTCACCCGGCGTCAGATGCTGGCCTTCGGCCGGCGCTTCGCCCGCGCCGGCCGGGGGTTCTGGTACAGCCTCGCGATCGAGGTCGTCTGGCGGTTCCTCGTGCTGTCCAGCCGGTTCCGGGTGCGCGGAGCCGAGCACATCCCATCGTCCGGCGGCGTGCTCGTGGCGTCCAACCACCTGTCGTTCGCCGATCCCACCACGGTGACCGCTTACTGCCTGGCCGCCGGTCGGGTGCCGCGTTACCTGGCGAAGGCCGATTTGTGGAATGTCCCGGTGGTCGGGGCGGTGATGCGTTCCGGGCGGCACATCCCGGTCCACCGGGGCGCCGCCACGGCGGTCGAGGCGTACCGGGACGCGGTGGCCGCGGTGCGTTCGGGCGAGTGCGTGGTCGTCTTCCCGGAGGCGACGTTCTCGTCGGACCCCGGGGGATGGCCCATGAAGGGCAAAACCGGCATCGCGCGGATCGCTCTGGAAACAGGAGTGCCGGTGATCCCGCTGGCCAACTGGGGCACCCATCACTTGCTGCCCGCGACGACGCGAGTGCCGCGCGGCGTTCCGCGCAAGACGATCGATCTCCTCGCCGGGCCGCCGGTCGATCTGTCCGATCTCGCGGGGCTGCCGATCACCCGCGAGGTCCTCGACGAGGCCACCGCGCGGATCATGGCCGCCGTGACCGCGTTGCTCGGCGGTGTCCGGGGTGAGGTTCCGCCCGCTGCCCGAACCCGCGGCTGAGCCTGCCACGCCTCGTGCGGAGCGTCACCTGCCGGGTAACCCGGATGGGGGTAGGTTTCGGCTTATGAGTGCACATTTTGATGTCGTGGTGCTGGGCGCCGGCGTCGGGGGCTACGTGGCGGCGATCCGCGCTTCGCAGCTCGGCCTGACCGCCGCGGTGGTGGAGGAGAAATACTGGGGCGGGGTCTGCCTGAACGTCGGATGCATTCCGTCGAAGGCGCTGCTGCGCAACGCCGAGCTGGCGCACATCTTCACGCAGGAAGCCAAGTCCTACGGCATCCAGGCCGAGGGGCAGGTCCGGTTCGACTACACCGCCGCCTACGAGCGGAGCCGGAAGGTCGCGGACGGGCGCGTCAAGGGCGTGCACTTCCTGATGAAGAAGAACAAGATCACCGAGTACGACGGGCACGGCACCTTCGTCGACGCGAACACGATCGAGGTCAACGGCGAGCGGATCACCTTCGGCCACTGCGTGATCGCGACCGGTGCGACGGCGCGGCTGCTGCCGGGGACCTCGCGCAGTGACCGGGTCGTCACCTACGAACAGCAGATCCTGGAGAGCGAGCTGCCTGGCAGCATCGTCATCGCGGGGGCCGGGGCGATCGGCGTCGAGTTCGCCTACGTACTGCACAACTACGGCGTCGACGTGACCATCGTGGAATTCCTGGACCGCATGGTGCCGCTCGAGGACGCCGAGGTGTCGGCCGAACTCGCGCGGCGCTATCGCAAGCTCGGGATCAAGGTGCTGACCTCGACCAAGGTGGAGTCCATCGACGACTCCGCTGCCAAGGTGCGGGTGACGGTGTCGCAGAACGGGCAGCAGCAGGTGCTCGAAGCGGACAAGGTGCTGCAGGCGATCGGTTTCCAGCCGCGCGTCGAGGGCTACGGCCTGGAGAACACCGGTGTCGCGCTGACCGAACGCGGCGCGATCGCCGTGGACGCTCGTGGCCGCACGAACGTGCCGCACATCTTCGCGATCGGTGATGTGACGGCGAAGCTGATGCTCGCGCACGCGTCGGAGTCCATGGGTGTGGTCGCGGCAGAGACCATCGCCGGTGCGGAGACCATGGAACTCGACTTCGTGATGATCCCGCGCGCGACCTACTGCCAGCCGCAGATCGCCAGCTTCGGCTACACCGAAGCGCAGGCGCGGGAGCTCGGCTACGACGTCCAGGTGGCGAAGTTCCCCTTCAGTGCCAACGGGAAGGCACACGGCCTCGGAGACGCTGTCGGGTTCGTGAAGATCCTGAGCGACGCCACCCACGGGGAGCTGCTCGGCGCGCACCTGATCGGCCCGGAGGTCACCGAACTGCTGCCGGAACTGACGTTGGCGCAGCAGTGGGATCTGACGGTGCACGAGGTCGGCCGCAATGTGCACGCGCATCCGACCCTGGGCGAGGCGGTCAAGGAAGCGATCCACGGTCTTGCCGGACACATGATCAACATGTGAGGTGGGCGATGGGCCCGTCCCGGACCGGAGGCCACCGGCTCGGGACGGGTCTTTCGTGTCTATTGTGGACTCCTACTTTGTGGACACTTACTCGCGGTGGGTCCTCTGATTGTCTCTTTCCCCCGAGCGCGTCAGTTCGAAAACGAGTTCCGGGCGTTCCCAAGTGATCTTCGGCGGTTTCGGCGGGACGGTGCCGACACGACGGGCTCCCCTTCGTTCGTAGAAGGCCAGGGCGGGTGGGTGGGCGACGACGCGGACGGTGGCGATGCCGAGGGTTTTGGCGTGCTCGAGCACGTGGGCCACCAGGCGTGCGCCCACACCGAGGCCCTGCGTGTCGTCGGCGACGAAAAGCAGGTCGAGTTCCGGGTTGTCGGTGAGCAGGGCGGCGAAGCCCACGATGCGGTCCGCGGAGGTCGCGACGAAGACCGGATGCGATCGTACGTAAGCAGCCGTGACCGCATAGCCGTCGAGAATCGAGGCGTAGTCGCCGCGATACGCCGACGAGGCGTGCATGAGCGTGGTCAGCGTCTCGGTCTGCTCGGGGACAGCTCTGCTGATGGTGATGCCAGCGCTGGTGGTGCCATTGCTCCGGGTCGTCTCCATGATCGAGACGCTAACGGCGGGGACCGACAATCCCACACGGACGTATCGGCCCTGTCGCCGCTGACTGGCGACCGTGGATGTCCACCTCAGTTTTCGTCGTCCGGTGGTTCCTCCTCACGGGGCTCGTGCAACGGCGGCGGTGCACTGAAGTACAGATGGTCGGCCGGTGTCCTGATGGTCAGAGTTCCGTCGTCGTCCAGCTGGTAGACCCAGCCGGGTTCGTCCTTGAGATGGTGGTGATTGCCGCAGTAGGCAGCCAGCGAATCGCTGCTCGTGGGGCCACCGTGCTGCCACGGCACCGCGTGGTCGAGTTCGCCGGCCTGCGCCGGGCGGCAGCAGCCCGGCTGACGGCATTCGCGGTCCCGCACCCGGACGAACTCGTCCAGCGCCGCTGTCGGCCGGTAGCGGGTGCGGCCGAGGTGGAGGACCTGGCCGGTGACCGGATCGGTGAGAATCCGCCGGAGCACCGTGTCCGGACCCGCGACGATACGCCGGGCCACCTCGGCGGGAACAGGTCCGTGCCCGGCGAGTTCGGCCGGATTTTCGTTCAACCGCAGGAAAGTGTTCATGTCGAGGTACAGGAAGACCTCGGCGCGCGGGGGACCGCCGTGGTGGCCGCCGAGCAGGAGGTCGACGGCGACGTCGGCACGCAACTGGTCGAGGGTCCGGGGATCGTCGCGACTCCGCAATGCTCTTGCCGCGCGGTCGATGCGGGCATATGCCGCGGAGGCCTTCTCGACAGGAGCCTTTTCGAGGACCAGATCCGCGATGCCCGCCTCGCGGTGGTGCAGTTTCAGGCGCCGTTCCCGGAGCCTTTGCTCGGCGCGCCGGGCACCTCCCTCGGGATCGGCCTTCAACGCCGCGTAGGCCGCGGCTCGGCGTACCTGCACCGCGTTCTTCCCCGGTAGCCGCGAGGCCAGTACTTCGTCGACCTCGCGTGCCTTTTCGTCGGAGAGCCAGGCAGTGGCCTCGGCTACTTTCCTGGCACGGTACAGATCGAGCTGACCGCGCTCCATGAGTTCCAGGGTGCGCGGCAGCCGCGTGGTGAGCGCCTGCGCGGTCGTTACGACCTTGCCCGCGTATTTTTCCGTGACGCACAAGGCCAACGCCACCTCGGCGTGGGTACTTCGCGGATTTCGTCTTCGTCGCTCGAGCGTGGCCATGCAGCGCACCTGCATTGCCTGCAGGCGCGCCATCTCGCTTTCGGCGCCGCGCAGGACACGGACGACGGCGTGGTCGGGCATCCGGTCGATCTGTTTCGCCGACACACGAAGCGCGCGTTGCGTGCCAAGTATTCCGTGGATCACCTCCTGGGTGTTGCGGTCGATCAGGTCGCTGAGCAGCTCGGTTGCGTTCATGCCGGGGACGGTACCGAGAGCCACCGACAAAAAGCGCTCGGTGAGGACGGGGCCCGGACGAGTGCCCAGGTATACGCACAGAAAAATGATCCCGACGCCGGCCGGATCGTGGCAGACGGCAGACGGCAGACACGGCGAACGTGGCCGATATGGCCCGCGTCACGGCGGTCGCGGGCTTGACCTCCAGTCAGCTGGAGAGATCACGCTGGGTCGGGACAGCCGATGACCAAGCGGAGGAAACATGAAAGCGGCGGCGTTCACCGAGATCGGTGCTCCGGAGGTACTTCGTCCGATGGAATTGGACGATCCTCACCCCGGGCCCGGTCAGGTCCGGGTGCGGGTCAGGGTCGCCGGGGTCCAGCCCTTCGACGCGGCCGTGCGGGCTGGATGGGAACCGGCAGGGGCCGAACTGCGCTGGCCGCGCGTGGTGGGCAACGAATTCGCCGGCGTCGTCGACGAAGTGGGCGACGGGGTGACCGAAGTCGGTCCGGGAGCGGAAGTCCTGGGCTTCACGGTGCTGGGTGCCTACGCCGAATACGTCGTCGTGCCCGCGGGCAACGTCACCGCGAAGCCCGCCGAAATGCCGTGGGAGGTCGCGGGCGGGTTCACCGCGGGCACCCAGACGGCCACTATCGCGCTCGACAATCTCGGGGTCGGCGAGGGCGACACGGTGCTCGTCCACGCGGCGGCCGGGTCGGTGGGCACGGCCGCGGTCCAGCTCGCCGCGCTGCGCGGGGCCACCGTGCTCGGCACCGCGAGCGCGGTCAACCAGGACTACGTCCGTTCGCTCGGTGCCACGCCGCTCGTCTACGGCGAAGGCCTGATCGACCGGATCCGCGCCGCCGCGCCCGGTGGGGTGGATGCCGTGATCGACGGCGCGGGTGGTGAAGCGCTCGACGTCTCACTCGAACTCGTCGAGAACCGCGACCGCATTCTCACCCTCGTGGAGCACGACAAGGCGGCGGACCTCGGCGTCCGGCTCACCGTCGGGACCCGGTCCGCCGAACGGCTGGCCGACCTCGCCGCGCTCCACGCCAAGGGGGACCTGAAGTTCCACGTGCGTCGCACCTATCCGTACACGGAGGCAGCGCAGGCGCATCGGGAGATCGAAACAGGGCACGGACGGGGAAAGATCGTGCTCACGTTCCCCGCCTGACCCTGTCTTGTCTGATTCTGCCTCGCTTGATCCTCGCGAGTACCCCGCGGATCACCAGCGGCGCCGCGATCGCGGTCAGCAGTACCAGCGCCGCCCAGCCGCCGAATCCGCCGATCCCGCCGTGCTCGTACGCGGCGGGATCGGCCTCGCGCCAGTTCTTCGAGCCACCGTTGGCCAGCTCGGTGTCCGGGTCCGCGGTCGCCGTGGCCGTCCCGGCGTTCGAGGGGCCGGAATCGGCGGTGGCGGTGCCCGAGGCCTTGGCCGTGCCCTTGGTCAACTTGTCGACACCGCCCAGCTTTTCGAACGGGTCCGGCGGACTCGACGCGCCCGCGCCCAGGCTGCCGTGGAACGTCGGGTTCGCGCAGTTGCCCGCGTTCAGCTGCTTCGCGGGTTGACCGGTCAGCCGCGCGTTCGAGTTCATCATCTCCTGCGAGAGGTTCGGCGGCAGCGGGGAGTACCCGATCCGCGCCATGTTGATCTGCCCGTCGCAGGCGATGTGCTCGAGGAACGCGGTGATGGTCGCGGTCTTCCCCGGATCGTCGTAGCCACCGTGACACGTGTCGCGGCCGTTGGTGCACGGCATCATGATGTACGAGTACGCCGAGATGGGGTACGTCTTGGGATCCCGGTTCGCGTACACGCCGTCGAGTTTCTGGCTCAGGTCCGGCCGCAGTTCCGCCTTCGTCAGCGCCGCGGCGATGTTCTCCGCGTACGGCTTGGTGTACTGCCCGCTTTCGTTTTCGACCCACACCGTGGGCGCGCCGAACCGTAGTGCGTAGGCGAATTCGTCATAGCCGATCGAAAACGGGACGTTGCCCTTCGCCACCGCCGTCGCGATCTGCTCCGAATCCCCGAACAGCTTGTACCAGTCGGCGTCGGGACCGGTGGTGGGCAGCTGGATCGGCCGCACTCCCGAGGGGAGGCTGCCCATCCCGTTCCCCGCGTTGCGGGACACGAAGGCCTGGTACGGCCCCGGGGCGGTCTGCGCGACGAAGTCGTAGAACAACGCCGTCGTCCCCGACTGCGCGGTCCGGCCCAGCAAGGTGATCGGCTGGTCCGGCAGGGCCTTCCCGCCATTGGTCGCGGTGATCGCCGGATCGTTCCACCGGGTGATGTCGCGGCTGAAGATCCGGCCGATCGTCTGCCGCGTCAGGTGCAGGTAGTCGACCTGCTTGCCCCCCGCGTCGGTGACGTTGTACATCACCGCCACCGCCCCCGCGACGTCCGGGACGTACTGGTAGCCGCGCTGCTGTGCCGACTGCCCGCCCGCGCCCGCCGCGGTGAGCGAGGTGACCTCGGCTTCGGTCCCGGCGAAGTCGACCGTGCGGTCGCCGTACTGGTTGACGCCGCTGGGTGAGCTGAACGCGCTGTAGTTGACCTGGATCCCGCGGGAACCGGCGCCGTTCTGCCAGTCGTTCATCGCCGGGCCGACATAGCTGGAGCCGGAGCCGGTGAGCGCGACGGCGGCCGACGCGCCGGGGGCCGTGGCGAACTGCGCGCCGAGCAGCAGCGCGAGGACGCCGCCCAGCGCGCCCGGCTTGCGAAGAAGCGGAAAGGTCCTCATCCGAACCGCCCGTTGACGTAGTCGTGGGTCCGCTCGTCCTCGGGGGAGCCGAAGATCCTCTCGGTCGGCCCGTGTTCGACGACTCGTCCCGGTTCGTTCTCCTCGGCGAGGAAGAACGCGCAGTGGTCCGAAACCCGTTGTGCCTGCTGCATGTTGTGCGTGACGATCACGACCGTCACCTCGTGCCCGATCTCGGCGATGGTCTGCTCGATCCGCCGGGTCGATGTCGGGTCGAGCGCCGAACAGGGCTCGTCCATCAACAGCACGTTCGGCCGTACCGCGAGCGACCGCGCGATGCACAACCGCTGTTGCTGGCCACCGGAGAGCGCGCCGCCGGGCGAACCGAGCCGGTCCCGCACCTCGCGCCACAGTCCCGCGCGCTCGAGGCTCTGCTCGACCAGCGCGTCCTTGTCGGAACAGCGCACCCCGGCCAGTTTCAGCCCGGCGAGCACGTTGTCGCGAATGGACATCGCGGGGAACGGGTTCGGCTTCTGGAACACCATCCCGATCCGCAGCCGCACCTGCTGGGCCCGGGTGCCCTCGGCGTAGATGTCCTGGCCGTCCAGCAGCACTTCGCCGGACAGGCTGGCCGAGGGCACCAGCTCGTGCATCCGGTTGAGGATGCGCAGGAACGTCGACTTCCCGCAGCCGGACGGCCCGATCAGCGCGGTCACCTCCCGCGCGGGCATGCGCAGCGACACCCCTTCGAGGACGAGGCGATCCCCGAACCAGGCACCGACCTCGCGGGCTTCGAGCTCCGCCGCGCCCGGTGGCGGGCCGCCGGTCAGTGTCACCTCCCGTGTGCGCGGTAGCTCCACAGTGGACATCTCGGTGGTGGGTGTTGCGACGGTGTCGGTCACCGGTTCTCCCGTGCGGTCTGTGCTGAAGCAGGAGCGGTTTTCGGGACGGCGCGGCGTGCCCGCCGTTTCGACCGGTCACGGCCGACCAGCCGGGCGAGGGCGAACAACGCGAAGATGAGCAGGATCAGCACCAGGGCGCCGACGTAGCCACGTTGCTGGACATTGCTCAGCGGTTGCTTGACGTAGTGATAGACGAAGAGGGGGATGCTCTCCTGCGGGCCGGAGAACGGGTTGGCGTTCATGCTGATCGAGCCGAAGGCTGTGAACAGCAGCGGTGCGGTTTCCCCGGCGACCCGCGCGATACCGAGGATCACCGCGGTGGTCACCCCGGTCCGCGCGGTGGGCAGGACCACCGACCACACCGTCCGCGCACGGCTCGCGCCGAGCGCCAGCGACGCCTCGCGGAGGCCGTCCGGCACGAGCCGGAGGACGACGTCGACGGTGCGGGTCACCGTCGGCAGCATGACCATGGTGAGCGCGAACGTCGCCATCAGCCCGTTGTAGCTGAACAGTCCCACCCCGGCCTGGATGCCGGGGATGATCAGCGCCGCGTACACGAACAGACCGGCCACAATGGACGGTAGCCCGCTCATCGCGTCCACCATGATGCGCACCGGGCGGCGGAACCGGGACCGCGTTTCGTTGAGGAAGATCGCGGTGAGCAACCCGAGCGGGACGACGAACACGAGCGTCAGCGCGGTCTGCTCCAGCGTCCCGACGATCGCGTGCAGCCCGCCGGTGGCCGACACCGGATCGGTCGGCCCGACGGCGGACATGTCGTGCGTGAAGAAACCCCAGCGCAGGTACGGCGCGCCCGCGAAAACGATGTAGCCGAGCAGGAGCAGCAGCGGTATCAGCAACCCCAGCGCACCGGTGACGACGATCGTCGAGACGAGCCGGTCGGCCGCGGCGAGCCTGCCGAGACGGTCCCGCGTGACCACGTACAGCATGCCCAGGTACAGCACATACGCGACGAGCAGATCGGCGAGCCAGCCGGGCGAAGTCAGCAGCAGGTGCATGACGAACCAGGTCAGCAGCGTCGCGGAAACCGCGCAGCCGAGCGCGGCCAGACGGTCGGCCGGAGTCGTCGAGGACGGACGTCGTTTCAGCAGCGGGCGCGGCCGCGTGACCGAGGGCCTCGGCACGGTCATGGTCATGCGTCGACCCCCGCTCCGGACCGGCTGCGCGAGATGATCACCGACGCGGTGAAGTTCGTCGCGAGGGTGAATACGAGCAGCACCAGTCCCGCTGCCATCAGCCCGCTCAGTGCCAGCCCCGAGGCACCGGAGTTGTTGGCGATGTACCCCGAAATCGTCGAACCGCCGAACTGGAGGATGTGCGTGCTGATCTCCGGAACCTGCGGCAGCAGCAGGGAAACCGCGATGGTCTCGCCGAGCGCGCGGCCCAGCCCGAGCATCGAGCCGCCGATGATCCCGCCACGGCCGAAGGGCAGCATGACCGTCCGCACCATGCCCCAGCGGGTGCTGCCCAGCGCCAGCGCGGCCTCCTTCTCCCCGGGCGGGGTCTGCGCGAACACCTCGCGGATCACCGACGTCGTGATGGGCAGCACCATCAGGGACACGATCAGCCCGGCGATGAACATCGAGTTGATGAACAGCGCGTTGTCCTTGTGCGCGAACAGCGGGAACCAGCCGAAATTGCCGGTGAGCCACTCCGACACCGGCGCGATCTTCGGCCCGACGAAGCTGAATCCCCACAGGCCGTAGAGCAGGCTGGGAATGGCGGCGAGCAGGTCGACCAGCCCGGTGAGGAATCCGCGCAGCCGTCCGCTGGAGTACTCGGTGATGTACAGCGCGGCGAGCACGCTCAGCGGCACCGCGATGCCGATCGCGATCAGCGCGACGACGACGGTCCCGTAGAGCAGGCCGAGCACGCCGAGTACTCCGCTCGCCGCGTCGAACCGGATCGTGGTGAAGAACCCGAACCCGCTGGTCCCGAACGCCGGGCCCGCGCGGTAGATCAGGAAGAACCCGATGACGACGAGGATCGCCAGCATGGCGAGCCCGGCGCCGGTGGTCACCCGGCGGAACGCGCGGTCGGCCCGGGAGAGGACTTCGGTCACGATCCGCCGCGGTGGCGGATCGGGCCGGGGGAGCGCGACGGTCACGTGCTGCCTTTCCTTGGTACGGGCGGGAATTCGCCAGGCAGGGGGCAGCGCGACACGGCCGGTTCCCCTCGGCCCGGCCAGTATGTGCGGCCGCGCGGCGCCGAAGGTGTCCGCGGGGGAAACGCCCGACGGGGCGCCGGTGAATCACCGCCGCCCGCCCGCTCCGGGCCGTTGACCGGACGCGCCCGGCCGGGGACGTTGGGGCTCGGCAGGTCTCGGACCGGGACGTGCCGCGGTCCCCTGTGCTCGGGAGTGTTCGTGTTCTTCGCCCTCGCAAGACGTATCGGTGTCGTGTTCGCCTGTGGTGTCCTGGCGGTGCTGGGCGTGCTGGCCGTTCCGGCGGCAGGCGCCGCGGATCAGCCACGTCCGCCCTACACGCTGAAAACGGAACCGGCCTCACTGGCGGCGGTGCAGGACGGCGACCCGGTGAAGGTCACCCTGTCCGGCCTGCCCGCGGGGGCGACGGCGCGGCTCGTCCTGTGCCCGAGGGAGCTGCGGGACAACCTGCTGAAGCGGGCGGTCGCCAACGGTGTCCCGCAGTGGGTGCCCGAGCACGATCTGGTGGCGCGCGTCCGTGCCTACTGCAACGGACCGTTCGGCGACGAGCTGACCGGCCGCGCGGCGGGCGCGCACCTGATGCCGCGGACGCGGAGCGCGACGACCGGTGAGATCGTGTTCGACACGGCGATGCCACGTGGCGCGGCCACCCCGCATTACGTGACGCTGGACCCGGACTACACCTCGGCCGACAAGAACCCCGTCTTCCCCTGGGCGAACAATCCCGTCGTCTCGACCGATCCCCAGGGCGGGAAGATCCGGCAACGGATCTTCGCGTATTCGTGCGACGAGAACCATCCGTGCATGCTCGCGGTGGAAATCAGCGTCGGCGCGACCACGTGGATCGACGACTCGCTGACGATCACACCCGCCGCGCCCGGCCTCGCGGTGCGGGGCTGCGGAGGCGTCGGGCAGGCCTCCCTCACCGCGAGCATGCCGCAGCGGTTCGGCCGCACCGCCGTGGCGTGGAACCAGCTGCTGTGCGCGCCGACCAAGGCCGAACAGCCGGCGAACATTGTCAGCGAAACCGAGGATACCGGCCTGAAGGCGTTCGACACCGGGGATTCGGACGTCATGGTGACCGGGTCGGGAGGGGTGCTCGCGCCGCAGGCCGTCCGGAGCCGTGAGTACGTCCCGGTCGGGCTGAACGCGGTGGTCGTCGCGGCGGTGGGCTGGGCACCGACGGACAGGAACGATGCCGGCGGATCGCTCAGTTCACGCGTCACCGACACCCTTTCCTTCACCTACGGCGAACTGGCGAACATGCTGACCAAGGGCGGGCAGCAACCGGATGCCTCCGGCCGGGGCGGCATCTTCAAGGACGGCTCGCCGCTCGTGCTCCGCAATCCGGTGCTGGGGAAGATCACCGGCCAGACCGACAGTCCCAACCTCAACGCCTACGCCAGGGCCGGAACCGCGGACGCGAACAGCGGTTTCTTCGGCGTCACCGGCGAAGCGGGCACGGGGACGGTGCCGTTCGCGCTCAGTTCGCTGCTGGCGAGCGGCGGCGCCGGGGACTGGGTGTTCCCGAATCTGGGCGCCGACTACTACGGCGGGCTCAGCGGGAAGCCCCCCGGGGTGATCAGCGAATTCGGTGCCCTGGATCCCGGCAAGTACCAGCAGCACAACATCGACGCCAAGGTGGGGCAGTTCGCGGTGCGCAAGGTCGTGGACGCCGTCACGGTCGGCACCGGGAGCGAATGCACCAACGGCTGTCTCAACTGGGTGATCACGGATCTGGCGACCGCGCGGGCCTACGGCTGGACGCCGGTGGCGCTGCCGGACGGGAAGGGAGGCTACGTCGCCCCCACGAAGCAGAGCCTCCAGGCCGCAGCGGCGACGATGACGCCGGGTGCGGACGGGACTCTGCGGCCCGGGACGGCTTCGGGAGCCGGGGCCTACCCGCTGACCTTCGCCGAATACCTCACGGTTCCGGTCAACCCGCTGATCGACGCGAACTGCCGGCCACAGCAGGCGAAACAGCAACAGCTCAAGACGTTCGCCCAGATGGTGGTGAACGGCGGGCAGAGCGCTCTCGCACCGGGGCTGGCTCCGTTGACCCCGGATCTGGCGGGGACGGCGGCCGACCGGGCGGCGAAGATCGGCACCGGCACTGTCGACGCGGCCTGCAAGGAGAAGGAGGAGGCGAAGAACCCGCCACCACCGGGGGCCGCCGGTCCCGGCTCCGGCGGGACGCCCGCGGTGGCCAACGCTGTCAACGCGGCGACGTCGAGCGGGACGCCGATGGCGGCTCCCGAGAAGACGGCCGCCCCGACCCACGACAGTGTGCAGGCGGCGAAGAACCTGGCCGACTCGGTGCGGATTCCGACGTTTCTCGGGGCGGGAGTGCTCGGCGCGCTGATTCCCTTGCTGGCCTTGGTGATTCTCGCGGCGCTCCCCTCGGGGACGGCGTATGTGACGGCGGGACGACCCGTTCCGCCGTGGCTCAGCAGGGCGTCCGCCGCGGTCGTGAACGTGGTTTCCGGTCTCGTCGCACGGATCCGGGGGCAGCGCGGATGAGCACCGACCTCGCGGGAAGGCACGCCGCACCCGACGGCGCTCCCGAAGACGCTCCCGGAAACGTCGGCGAGCCGCGGCCGCACGCCGCCGAAGCAGACCCGGCCGGCCAGTTCCTCCGGATCACGCCCGGCTGGGTCGCCGCGACGGTGTTCGCCTGGCTGGTCACCACGGTCGTGGCATTGTCCTTGGTCGTCTACGCGCTCGGGCCGATGCTGCAGGCGAGTGATCAGCGGGACGCGCTGAGCCGGATCCGTACCGAAATGGACCGCGCGTACGGCGCGAGCCAGAGCCTGTTCGGTGCCCAGTCCGCGGCCAAACCGGTCGAATTCGGCGCCCCGGTCGCGGTACTGGAGATCCCGAAACTGAAACTCCAGCAGGTCGTCCTGGAGGGCGTCGCCAGCGGTGAGACCGCGTCCGGTCCGGGGCACGTGCCGGGGACCGCGGGGCTGGGACAGCCGGGGAACGCCGCGATCGTGGGCCGGTACTCGGGCTATGGAGCGCCGTTCGGATCGTTGTCCACACTCGTGAACGGCGACGAGATCGTGGTCGCGACGACTCAGGGCCGGTCGGTCTACCGGGTCACCGAAACCGCCGCGCGGCCACTCGACGAGGCGGCGGACTACGGCAAGACGGACAACGACCGGCTCACCCTCGTGACGTCCTCCTCATGGTGGCCGCTGGCTTCGCGGAACGCGACGGTGGTGACCGCCGTGCTGGAAGGGAAGCCGTTCCGTCCGGTACCGCAGAACGGCAGGGCGGACGCGCAGGACGGCCGGACCGGCGACAGCGGCGCGTGGACCGGTCTGGTGCTGGCGTTCGGCGGATTCGTGGTGGCGGCCGCGGGCGCGACGATCCTTTATCGGCGATGGCGGCTCGTGTCCACGTATGTGATCACCGGCCCGGTGCTGGTGACGTTGTCCGCGCTGGCCGCGCTCGCGTTGTGGCGGTTGTTCCCGGCCTGGGCGTGAACGGGGCGCGTACCTCTCGTTCCGCCAAGTGGACGCACCGGCGTTCCCGACTTTGGTGGGTGGCACGGCGGCCGGTCGCTCCTTAGATTCTCTTCACTACACCCGGTCAGGGGTCATCCGTTCGAGTTAGTCTCTTTAACGGCCACTTCGGGTGTCACGTCCTCATCAGCGTGCGTCGGGGCGCGCTACGACAGGGAGAAATCCATGGTGAGATTCAACCGGGTCGCCGCATACTCGGTTCCGGTGACGGTCGGCGCGCTCCTGCTGTCCGGCGCCGCGGCGGTCGCGCAGCCCTCGGCCGCCGATACCGCCACCGCACGGACCCAGGCGGGGATCAGCGCGCTGCAGAGCATCAAGAAGTCGCTCACCGCCGCGGAGGCCAAGCAGGCCAGCCAGCTCGTGGTCGAAAAGCGGCTACGCGCCGACAAGGGCCTCGCCGCGAAGCTGCCCGACTACCGCTCCGGCGTCGCCGTGAACGACAAGGGCGCCGTCGCGGTCGACATCTGGGGCAAGGACCAGAAGGTGGCCGACGCGGTGCGGGCCGCGGGCGGCACCGTGCGCTACGCCTCGGGTGGCGCCGTCCGCGCGGACCTGCCGCTGGCCGCGGTCGACGCGATCGCCGGCCGCGCGGACGTCAGCTCGGTCAAGCCCGCCGCGCAGGCGATGACGTGGAAGGAAAACAGCGACACCGCCAGCCCGGCCCGCAGGCAGCTGGCCACCAAGGCGGTCGCCGCGACGCAGGTGTCCGAGGGGGACAAGTCGCACGGCGCCGACACGGCCCGCACGAAGTACGGGGTCGACGGCTCCGGCATCAAGGTGTGCGTGCTCTCGGACGGCGTCGACTCGCTGTCGAAGTCGCAGACCGCGGGTGAGCTGCCCACCGTCGATGTCCTGGCCGGGCAGAAGGGCAGCGGCGACGAGGGCACCGCGATGCTCGAGATCGTCCACGACCTCGCGCCGAACGCGACGCTCGGCTTCGCCACCGCGTTCACCAGCGAGCAGAGCTTCGCCGACAACATCCGCGCGCTGCGGAACACCGGCAAGTGCACCGTGATCGTCGACGACGTCTCCTACTTCGACGAGTCGCCGTTCCAGGACGGCCCGGTCGCGCAGGCCGTCAACGACGTGACCGCGGCGGGCGCGCTGTACTTCTCCTCCGCCGGGAACTCGGGCAACCTGACCGACGGCACGAGCGGCTACTACGAGGGCGACTTCCGCGGCGCCTCGACCACCATCCCCGGCATCACCGGTACCCCGCACAACTTCGACCCGAACGGCACGCAGGTCTTCGACGCGCTCTCGGCGGGCTCGCTCGGCAAGCCGGTGACGTTGTTCTGGTCCGACCCGTGGGGCAAGGCGACCAGCGACTACGACCTGTTCATCCTGAACTCCTCCGGCAGTGTCGTCGCCTCCAGCGAGAACCCGCAGAACGGCACGCAGAACCCGTACGAGATCGCCTCGGTGCCGAGCAGCGGCTCCGGCTACAAGGTCGCCGTGGTCAAGTACTCCGGTGAGGACCGGTTCATCGCGCTCAACGTGATCCGCGGCCGGTTCGTCGATTCCGGTTCGCTCAAGGCGTTCAGCACCGCGGGTGTCACCTCGGGGCACTCGGCCGCCAAGGACGCGTTCAGCGTGGCGGCGGCCCCGGCGGCCACCGCGTTCGGCCGCCCGCTCGAACAGGGCGACCCGGCCAACCCGGCGGGCCCGTACCCCGGCCTGTTCACCGCGAGCAGCAAGTGGGAGCGGTTCAGCTCCGACGGTCAGCGGCACCAGTTCTACAACGCCGACGGCACCGCGGTCACCCCGGGCAACGTGTCCTCGACCGGCGGCACCACCCGCGCCAAGCCGGACATCACCGCCGCCGACGGCGTCGCGACGTCCGTGAGCGGGTTCCAGCCGTTCTACGGCACCTCGGCGGCGGCCCCGCACGCGGCGGCCATCGCGGCGCTGCTGCTGTCCGGCAAGCCGACCGCCACCCCGGCGGAGATCCGGACCGCGCTGGAATCCAGCGCGATCGACCTCGGTGCGCCCGGGTTCGACGCGGTCACCGGCAAGGGCGTCATCATGGCGGGCCCGGCGCTGGCCGCGCTCGGCGTCCCGGCGAAGTAACCAGGCAGCGCGAGAACACCGAAGATCCGAAGGGCGACCCCCCCGCGGAACCAACCCCCCGGCCGTCGGCGTGTACTTGGGCGGGTTAATTGGAA